>NZ_KB891256.1 GCF_000373365.1 Parafrankia discariae | reverse complement strand
GGTGAACGGCTGCACCCGAACCAGGACGCCGACCGTCGATCGGCGGTGGCGCCCAGACAGCATCCGTTCGCCGTGCTGTTCGGATGTTCCGATTCCCGGCTGGCAGCTGAGATCATCTTCGACCGGGGGTTGGGGGATCTCTTCGTGGTGAGGACCGCCGGGCACGTCGCCGGGCCTGAGGTGCTGGGCAGCATCGAGTACGGCGTCAGCGTGCTCGGCGCGCCCCTCGTCGTCGTTCTCGGCCACGACTCGTGCGGCGCCGTCACCGCGGCGTCCGAGGCGGATCGCGACGGGACCGCCCCGGCGGGCTATCTCGGGGACGTGGTCGAACGGGTCATGCCCAGCGTGCTCTCGGCGCGGGCGGCCGGACACACCGATATCGACGCGTTCGTACGCACGCACATCCGGCGGACGGTCGACGGCCTGGTCGGCCGGTCGGTCCTGCTCGCGGCCGAGGTCGCCGCCGGACGATGCGCCGTGGTCGGCCTGTCGTACCGGCTCGCGGAGGGCACCGTCGGCGTGGTCACCAGCCACGGACCGGTACCCGCAGCCACCCCGTGACCTGCGCCGGCGCCCTCCCGGCCCCGCCTCACCGCGGATCGCACCCGCGACCGGCCTCCCCGAACCGCGGGCCCGGCATACCGCCGAGTCCGATGACGCCGACGTGCAGTGGTTCGTGCTTGTCGCCCCGCCCGCTGTCCAGGACCGACGGCAGATCGGCCCGGAAAGTCCAAACACCAGCCCCGGCACCGCGACACGGCGCCACCGAGACGCTACGACGCATCGCCGTCCGATCTGGGCTCATGCGTAGCATCCTCGTTCGGGGGCGGCAGGGTCTGCTGACTACCGAGATAATGGACCCGCAGCCTCTCGAGATCCTCGACCACGTCATCCACGAAACTTCGCCGCCCAAGCATACGAGCTACATTAGCTCGCTGAACCGCCCAGCAGGTCACCTCACTTCCATCTACCAGATCGATAACAACTCGATCTTTGCTGTGAAATCCTCGTACGGCCGCCCACGGTATCGCGCGGGTACGAAGTGGGTTCTTGACAAAAATTCCTGATGGTCGAGCAATAATTACGGGCCTGATCATCACCAGCCAGCTGAAAATAATCAGGGCCCAGTACAGCGCAACCCAGGTCAAGTAATCTCCGTGAGGAAATTTTCTGATACTCGGATCAGTCGCAGCTAACGCGACCGCCAAGACGACAACGATCACACCGCTCGGAAGGTAGGCTCCGTTTCGGAACCTCTCCTTCAGTTCTTTCTTCTTCGCCATTCCTTCTTCACCCCGTCGCTACGACCATTTGACCCCGCCCTCACTGAGCTGCCCGCGGGCGGGTAGGGGTCGGTGGTGGTCCGGCCGAACAGGTCATAGGCGTAGCCGGTGTTGGTGAGCCGGTCCGCCTGGTCATAGGAGAAAGAATAGTTGGTCGGGCTGGTGGTGGAGCATGTTCCCGTCTGGCTGCCGCCGGCGTCGGGATAGCTGGTCAGAGTCGTCCGGTTGGAGTCGGCGTCGTAGGTGTAGACGCGGCTGGTGCAGTTCGCCGGGCCGCCGTAACTGACGGTGTCCGCGACGGAGGTCAGCCGGCCGGACGGGTCGTAGCCGAGGGTTTTCGCGGAGACCGGGGAGGTGTCGATGCGGATCTGTTCGTGGATGGAGTTCGCCTGCGTGAACGCCAGCCAGGGTGTGCCGCTCCTGGCGTAGACGAGGCTGGTCGGTTCGGCGTTGTTGTCGTAACGGGTGGTGGCGACCAGGCCGTTCGGATAAGTCTGCGCGACGAGTTTGCCGTCGGCGTTTTAGGTGGCGGTTAATGTCGACGGTGCCGACCCCGCGCCGACGTTCAGGCTGGCGACCAGGCCGCGGTGCTCGTTCGCCCCGTCGTAGGTGTAGGTGCCTTTCCCCTCGGTGGCGGAGGCGACCTGGCTGTCGATGTCGTAGCCGGTGATGGCGGTGTTGCCGTCGGCGTCGGTCTGGGAGACGACCCGTCCCCAGCTGTCATAGCCGGTGGTCAGGGTGATTCCGCTCGCGGTGGTGGTCGTGGCCAGGCCGGTCGCCGGGTCGTAGCCGTAGGTGCGGTGGAGATGGCGGTGCCACCGTTCGCGGCCGGGCTGGCGGTGATCGCCTCGGAGGTCTTCCGGCCGGCGGTGTCGTAGGTGAAGGTGGTGGTCCGGGTGGTGCTGTTGACGGTCTCGACCTCGGTGAGGACCCGGTTGGGATGGAGGATCTGGTTGAGATGGTTGTCGGTGTAGGTCGACACCGGCAGCGGGTTATCCGAGGGCGGCTGGGCGACGGGGACGCTGGTGCCGGCCAGGCCGGTGCGGAGGCCATCCGCGTCATGCCAGCCTGCTGCGCAGACGACACGAACGGCCGCGAGCTTCATGCCCCAGCATTCCCGGGAGGCGACGGGCCGCTCGGGATCGGCGGGTATGCGGCCTCGGTGACTGTCGCCGGTGATCGTGGCGACCTACGGCCGGCGGCCGACGGCTCAGTGCGCGACGGTCACCGCGTGGCGGTGGAGGTCACGGCGGTCGAGCAGGTCCAGCAGCGCCGTGGCCAGATCCGGATAGGTGATGCTGCGCGCCCGTGGCAGCGGCGTCTCCGCGGCGACGCGGTAGGACCCGGTCGCGGCACGGTCGAGCAGCCGCGGCGGACGGACCGAGATCCAGTCGGTGTCAGCGGCCCGCAGGATCTCCTCCATCCGCCGCATGTCGGCGTAGGCCTCACCGAAGAAGCGGTCGAGCACCGGCATCATCACCCGCCGTTCCAGGAAGGGCAGTTCGCCGCGCGGTCCCGCCGGGGTCGCGGAGATCACGGCGATGGTGCCCGCGCCGCCGGCCCGCATCGCCGCCAGCAGGTTGCGGGTGCCGGTGGAGTACACCGTCGTCGGTTCCCGGCCGGCCGCCGCGCCCAGCGCCGAGACGACGGCCTCGACGCCGGCGAGCGCCGGGAGGAGGGCGTCCCGGTCGAGCACGTCCGCGGCGGCGACCTTCAGGTTGTCGTGCCGGGCCGGCACCGCCCCGGGCCGGCGCGCCACGGCCGTCACCCGATGGCCGCGGGCCAGTGCCTGCTCCACGACCAGGGCTCCCGTCCGCCCGGTCGCCCCCACCACGGCGATCTTCATCTCTGCCACCTTCCACTTCTCTCACGGGGAATCGACGGGAAGCACCCGTCCAGTGATTGTCACCTTAGATGACAATCACTGGACGATACACTTCCGACTCGTGAGCGACGTCCCGGCGGTCTCCTACGCCGCGTCCCTGCCGTTCCTGCTGTCCCAGGTCGGCGCCCGCGCGGCGCAGGAGTTCGCCGACCGGCTGGCACCGCTCGGCGTCTCGCCGCGCGCGTTCGGTGTGCTCAGCAACCTGACCGGCGGGGCCACGGGCCGGACCCAGCAGCAGCTCGCGGACGCGCTGGGCATGCACCGCAACAACATGGTCGGGCTGATCGACGAGATGGAGGCGGCGGGCTGGGTCCGGCGGCGGCGCAGCGCGCAGGACCGCCGGGCCTTCGAGATCGACCTGACGCCGGCCGGCGCGGCGCTCCTGGAGCAGGTCGCGGCGGTGATCCCGCCGCTGGAGGCCGAGATCGCCCGCGATCTGACCGCCGACGAACGACGGGTGCTGGCCGACCTGCTGCTCCGGGTGGGCGTGACGCTGGAACTGCACCCCGGCATCCATCCGCATCTACGGGCCCGGCCCCGTTCCACCGGCGCGGCACCCGAGGGCTCCTAGCCGGATCATCGGCTGCCGGTATACCGATGGGCGGCACAGTCGGCGGTATGGTCGTGGGGTGTCCGCCTCCGTCCCGTTGCGGGAACCGACGTTTCTCATCCTCGCCGCGCTGGGGCCCGGGCCGCTGCACGGCTACGGGGTGATCAAGGCCGTCGAGGAGATGTCCCAGGGGCGCGTCCGGCTGCGCGCGGGCACCCTGTACGGCGCGCTCGAACGCCTGGAGGCCGACGGGCTCGTCGCCTTCGACGGCGAGGAGTCCGACGGCGGCCCGCCGCGGCGCAACTACCGGCTGACCGACACCGGCGCCGACCTGCTCGCCCGGGAGGCCGCGCGGCTGCGCGCCAACGCCGACCTGGCGGTGGCCCGACTCGGGCTGCGCGGCGCGTGACGGTGTCCACCCCCGGCCCGCTGGGCCGCTGGAGCGACGGCCGGCTCGCCGCGTCGACACGCTGGCTCGCCGGCCGCCTCGAAGGGGTCGACCCGGCCTTCGCCCAGGATGTGGCGCTCACCGTCGCCGACGTCGGTGCCATCCGCGGCCGGCGCGCCCATCTCGGTGAGCTCGGGTCGCTCGCCGCACTGGCGCTGCGCCTGCGCGCCCGGGCCCGCACCGGGCCGGGGCTGCCCGGTGTCTGGCGCGGCGGCCTGTACCTCGGCGCGGTGATGTTGCTGGCCGTGATGACCGTGGACGTCTGGTCCGCGCTGCTCGGCGCCGTGACGTCAGGGGCCGTTCCCGCCGTTCCGATCGGTCACGGCCCCGGGTGGCGGACCGCGGCGGCGGGGGTCGTGGCGGTGGCCGGGGCGGTCGGCGTCGGGCTGGGGTACGACGGGCGGCGGAGCGGCGCGCTGACGGCGACCGCCCTGGCGGCACTGGTCACCGCCCTGGTCACGGTCGTGGCCGCGTTGTCCGCTCCGAGCGGCGCCGGGCCCGGGGACCTCGGCTGGCTCGCCGGCCTCGGCGTGGTCCTCCTGGGCCTGCTGCTGGGCCGTCCAGCGCCTCGAACGCCGCCGTCCCGGGTACCGCGGCCCGCCGCGCGGCGACCCCGGCGCCGCGCACGCCGCGGCGGGGTCGCCGCGGCCTGCGTCTCCGGCCCACTGCTCGCGCTCGCCGTGACCTGCGCCGCGGGAGGGGCGGCACCGGTCGTGCTCCGCCTCGGCCTGACCGTCCTGCTGCCCGCGTTGTGCGTCCTGCTCGGCGGGCAGGATCCACGGCTGGCGGCCGCCGCGGCGGTCGTGTGGTTCGGCCGGCTCGCGCTGGGGGCGCTCGGGGAGCTCGGCGACGCCCTGCGTGCCGTGGCGCTCGACCGGGACGGGCTGCTCCTGCTGCGCTGGCTGCTGATGGCGGCGGGGGTGGCGATCGCGGTGGCGGTCACCGGCAGCGGCAGCCGCCGCCTCACCGAACTGCACTGAGCACTGCGCCGAGCCGCGCCAGCCGTACCCGCCGCGCCGAGCCGATCTGACCGCGGCACGCCGCACCCACCGCACCGAGTCGCGCCGCGCCCTCCGCGACACGTCCCGAGGACGCGGCTGACCACCCCGTTGCCCACTAGTAAGTTCACCGTTATATTGGCGATCAGAGTACCGGCTACCGGCATAGTCAGATGGTGGCCGAGGCGGCACTCCCCGCCGCGCTCCCCGCCGTTCGGAGGACGACCATGAGCACCGATCGAGACACCCGGCCCGGCCCCGCCGTCGAGCCACGGACCCGGCTGGCGGCCGCCGCGGCCGCCATCGCGAGCGGCGCCGCCGTGCTGCTCGACACGCCGGTGGACATCGCCGGCAGCAAGAACGCCGTGCTGAACACCGCCGGGGTCGCCGCGCCGGTCCTCGCGGTGCTCGCCGTCGCCGGCATCACCGCCTGCCTGCGCCGGCCCGGTCCCCTCGCCGGGCCGGGCAACCGGCTGCTCGACCTGGGCGCGGTGGCGAACATCGTCGGGCTGGCACTGCTGACGGGCATCGAGTTCTCCCGGGTGTACGTGCTGTTCGCGTTGGACGAGCCCGTCCGCGACGCGCTCACGGACTCCGCCCCGACGATGCCGGCCGTGTACACCGCCGGGGTCCTCTACGTCGCCGGCGGCATGCTGTTCGCCGCGGCGCTCGTCCGGGAACGGTTCGTCCCCGTCGCGGCCTGGCTGCTCCTGCTGACGGCCCTGCCCGGCACGCTGGTGGACGTCCTCCCGCTCGCGCTGGTAGCCGTCTTCCAGGCCGTGACCGGAGCCGCGTTCGTCCTGATCGGTGTCCGCCTGCTGCCGGCCGGTCGCTCCCGCGCCGCGGTACCGGTGCTGACCGCGTCAGCCTCCTGACGCTCCGCCCCGGCCGGGACGCGCTCCCGGAGCGAACGTAGGGAGTGCGGGAAACAACCGGCCGATGCCACGCGGAGGTACGGGCGTCGGCCAGACAACACTCCGCGCGACACCGGCCTTCGACGGGTTTCCGGCCCGCCACCGCGCCGCGGGAGCGGCGTGTCGGAGGGTCAGGATGCCGGTGGACCGCCCGCGGCGGTCGTGGTGCAGAGGTGCTCCCCGGCAGCCGGGCCGACGGCGGCGGCACTGGCGGTGAGGCTGGCGAGCAGGGCCAGCCGTTCCCCGCTCGCCGACCCCGGCTCGGGCGACAGGACCAGCAGCCGCAGGCCCGAGTCGTCCTGCACCTGCAGCACCTCCTCGGCGAGGACGAGGTCCCCCACCAGCGGATGCCGGTACTCGCGGACCGCGTGCCCGCAGTCACGCACCTGGTGGCGGGCCCAGTAGGCGGCGAACTCCGGGCTGTTCACACACAGCTCGCCGATGAGGGTGGTGAGCTGCTGGTCGTCGGGATACCGGCCGGAGGCCAGCCGCAGGTAGCGGACGACCTCGTCGACCTTGCGCCGCCAGTTCACATAAAGATCACGGACGTGGGGATCCAGGAGGATCAGGCGGGCCATGTTCGGCTGGGTCGCGCAGCGGTTCGGCGCCGCGAAGTCGAGGTGCGGCGCGAGCAGGGCGTGCGCGAGCCGGTTCCAGGCCAGGACGTCGGTGCGCCGCCCGACGACGAGCGCCGGGGCGTCGCGCACCGCGTCCAGCAGCAGCCGCACGCCCTGCCGGACCTTCTCCGGTCGGGCGCTACGCCGGGCCGCGCGCGCCGGCCGGGCCAGCGTGCGCAGATGGGCGTGCTCGTCGTCGCCCAGCAGCAGCACCCGGGCCAGCGCATCCAGGACGGCGTCGGAGGCGTTGCGGCTCTGCCCCTGTTCCAGCCGCGTGTAGTAGGTGACACTCACCCCGGCGAGCTGGGCCAGCTCCTCACGCCGCAGGCCCGGCACGCGGCGCCGGTCACCCGGGCGGGTCAGGCCGACGTCCGCGGGAGTGATCTGGCTGCGCCGCGAACGAAGGAACTCCCCCAGCTCGGTCATGCTCGGCATTGTCATGCCGCGCGGCGCCCGCGTCGACGGGGCGAGGGTGACCCTGCCAGTGCCATCCACGCCGGGGGCAGGACCCGTGGGGGTGGCAACGGCGGGGGCGTGGCTGGGGCGGTCGACGTCCACGATCGTGCGGGGCATGACAGATTCGACGCCCGCGGCGATCGCGGGGCGGGCCACCGTCGGCACGCCGGACGCGACCGACCCGGCCGGGCTGGCCGTGCCCGCCCCACGGCAACCCGCGGCCGGACGGCCCGCGCCGGAGGCCGCCCGGGCCGCGGTGGCCGACCGGATGACCCCACGGCAGCGGCTCGCGCTCGTGCTGCTGCTGGGAACGCAGTTCATGCTCGCGATCGACTTCTCGATCCTCAACGTGGCCCTGCCCTCGATCGGGGCGGGGGTCGGGCTCGGCGAGGGCGACCTGCAGTGGATCGCGACCACGTTCGCGCTGCCCTCCGCCGGGTTCACCCTGCTGTTCGCCCGGGTCGCCGACCTGGCCGGGCGGCGCCGCATGTTCCTCACCGGCCTGGTGCTGCTGATCGTGGCGTCCCTGATCGGCGGGCTCGCCCAGAGCCCGTCCGTGCTGCTGCTCGCCCGCGTCGGCCAGGGCCTCGCCGCCGCGATCGCCATCCCGGCGGCACTGTCGCTGCTGGTCACTACGTTCCCGGAGGGGCCGGTCCGGCAGCGGGCGCTCAGCCTCAACGGGGCGCTGCTGCCCGCCGGTTTCACCGTCGGCGCGCTGGTCGGCGGGCTGCTGACCGGCTATCTGAGCTGGCGCTGGGCCTTCCTGGTCAACGTCCCGGTGGCGCTGGCGATCCTGCTCGCAGCGCCACGGGTCGTCCCCGGGGGCCGCGCGGACGTCCGGGCCCGCCTCGACGTCCCCGGGGCGCTGACCGTCACCGCCGGGCTGGTCGCCTTCGTCTACGGCATCTCCAGCGGCGGTGAGGACGGCTGGGGCCGGCCGTCGGTGTGGATCGCGGTGGCGGTCGGGCTCGTCCTGCTCGGCGCCTTCTGGCGGATCGAGGCGACCAGCCCGCATCCGCTGGCCTCGCTGGAGGTGCTGCGGCTGCGCCACGTCGGCTGGGGCAACCTCGGCGGGCTGGTCGTCTTCGCGATGGGCAGCTCGATCGTGTTCCTGATGACGCTGTACCTGCAGCGGGTCCTCGGCTACTCGGCGGTGACCACCGGGCTGATCTTCGGTCTGCCCGGGACGGCCGCGTTCGTCGCCGGCCTGGTCGCACCGCGCGTGCTGTCCGTCGTGGAACCGCGCCGCACCCTGGTGCTGGGGCTGGTCGTCCAGGGGCTGTCCGCGCTGGCGCTGGCCTTCGTCGGGCTGGACCGCGGCTCGCTGTCGCTGGTGCTCGCGGCCTCGGTCGTCGGGTTCTTCGGCCACGCCAGCGGCCTCGTCGCCTACCTGGTGACAGCCACCTCCGGGCTGCCCGACGCGCAGCAGGGCCTGGCCACCGGCCTGACGACGATGACCCAGCAGGTGGCGCTCACCCTGGGAATACCGATCATGAGCGCGGTGGCGACCGCCCGGACCTCCGCGCTCACCGCCGGCGGCGGCCACTCGGCGCGGGAGGCGACACTGGGCGGCATCCAGACCGCCCTGGTCGTGAACGGCCTGGTCACCATCACCCTGGCCGCGCTGATCGCGGCCTTCCTGCTCCGCCGCCACCCGACTCCCCGAACAGCCCCAGCCTGACCCGGCCAACGGCGTCCCGCCACGCTTCTCCCCGGCACGTCGGGCTTCGGCCCGGTCTGCTGGTGAGAGTGGATCCGGGGGTCCCGATAACAGGCAGACACGGTGGGACGCACCATAGGAGCATGGCCAAGCGCGCTCTTCCACCCCGTGTCCCTGCGTTGATCGGTGACGGCACCGAGTTCGACTCGAAGGAGTACCTGCGGATGTCGGTCGACGTCCTGGCGGACATCGACGTCGACGCGCTCGACGAGGCGGGCCGGGTCGCCTACGCGCAGGCGCTCGCGCTGGTCGCGATCGCCTCCCACTCGAAGCACCTCCAGCACCTGCCGCTGATCGAGGGCAACCTGGAAGTGCCCTGAGCCGGGCCGGCGTCGTCCCGCGACGAGAATCGCCGTCCGCACCGGTCTGAGTTCCCAGGAGTTCTCGGACTCGGTGTGGAGGGTGGAGGGTCACGATGGGCACGCGGTTGACGGGCGAGGGCAGGCGGTCGCTGCACCGGACGGCGGCACGCCACGTCGGGGACGACCGCATCCCCGGGCTGGTCCTGCTCGTCGCGGCCGGGGACGAGGTCCACGTCGAGGCGCTCGGCACCCTGGCCGTCGGCGGTGGCGTCCCGGTCACCCGGGACTCCGTGTTCCGGATCTCCTCGACCTCCAAGCCGATCACCGCCGCGGTCACGATGACCCTGGTCGACGACGGCCTGCTGGACCTCGACGAGCCCGTCGACCGGCTGCTGCCCGAGCTGGCGGACCGCAGGGTCCTGCGCCACCCGGACGGCCCGCTCGACGACACCGTCCCCGCCGCGCGCCCGATCACCGCCCGTGACCTGCTGACGTTCACGTTCGGTTTCGGGATCGCCGGTGAGATGTTCACCGCGCGGCGGCCGTGGCCGGTCGTCGAGGCCGCCGACCGGCTGCGGCTGGCGACGATCGGGCCGCCGGACCCGCGCACCCCGCCGGGCCCCGACGAGTGGATCGCGCGGCTCGGGTCGCTGCCGCTGATCGCCCAGCCCGGGCAGCGCTGGCTGTACAACACCGGCGCGGCGGTGCTGGGCGTGCTGGTGGAACGCGCCGCGGGGGCACCGTTCGCCGAGCTGGTCGGCACCCGGCTGTGCGAACCGCTGGGGATGGGCGACACCGCGTTCTGGGCGCGTGACCCCGACCAGCTCGACCGGCTCGCGACCGCCTACCAGCCGGCCCCGCACGGCCTGGTCGTCCGGGACGAGCCCGCCGACAGTGCCTGGGGCCGGCCGCCGGCGTTCTGTGACGGCGCCGCGGGCCTGCTCTCGACCGCCGACGACCTGCTGGCGTTCGCCCGGATGTTCCTGCGCGGCGGCGCGCCGGTGCTGTCGGCCGCGTCGGTGCGGGCGATGACCACCGGTCAGCTCACCGCCGCCCAGCGGGCCCGCGGTGGACTGGCCCCCGACGACTTCACCGACCAGTCGTGGTCGTTCGGGCAGGCCGTGCGCGACGACGGCGCGTTCGGCTGGGACGGGGGCCTCGGCACGTCCTGGCTGGTCGATCCGGCCCGCGAGCTGGTCGTGATCGTGCTGACGCAGCGGATGTTCGACGGCTCCGGTCCGCCCGCCGTCCACGCCGAGGCCCGCCGCGCCGCCTACGCCGCACTCGCCTGACCCGTACTCGCCGACCCCGCACTCGCCTGACCCGCGGCGCCCGGGTGCAGGAACCCCGGCCGGCGGGAACACCACGGGGCACGAGGCGGCGGCCCGCCGGCCGCCGCCGCGGCGATCACGGGGGTTCGCGGGCCATGTGTCGACTTCTCGGACTCAGCAGTGCCCCGGAGCGGACGAGGGCCACGTTCTGGCTGCTCGACGCCCCCGACAGCCTCGACGAGCAGAGCCACCGCAACCCCGACGGCACCGGCCTCGGCGTGTTCGACTCCGACGGGCGTCCCGAGGTGTTCCGGCAGCCGATCGCGGCCTGGGCGGACCGGCAGTTCGCCGCGCAGGCGCGCGCCCGGACGTCCACCACGTTCGTGGCGCATGTCCGGCACGCCTCCACCGGGCGGCTGGCGCCGGAGAACACCCACCCGTTCCACCAGGACGGCCGGATCTTCGCCCACAACGGGGTCGTCGAGGGCCTCGACCACCTGGAGAAGCACCTCGGCGGCGCCCGGGACCGGGTCGTCGGCGACACCGACTCCGAGCGGTTCTTCGCCCTGATCACCCGGGAGATCACGAACGCGGACGGCGACGTCGGGCGGGGCATCGAGACGGCCGCCCGCTGGGTCGCGGCGAACCTGCCCGTGTACAGCATCAACCTGGTGCTCGCCACGCCGCGGGAGCTGTGGGCCCTGCGCTACCCGGAGACGAACACGCTGTACCTGCTGCGCCGGGCCGCGGGCGGGCCGCACGGCCGGCGTCCGCTGGAGCACGTCGACGCCACCGGAACGACCCGGCTGCGCTCGGCCGACCTGGCCGCCGTGCCCTCGGTGGTGGTGGCCAGCGAGCCGATGGACGACCATCCCGACTGGCGGGCGCTGCGCTCCGGCGAGCTGGTGCGGGTCGCCCCCGGCCGGGTCACCACGACCCGGATCGCCCTGCCCGACCCGCCGGCCCACCCGCTCACCCTCGCCGACCTGGAGCCGGCCGCGGCCGCCTCGCAGCTCGCCTGCCAGCCGTCCCCGGCCTGAGCGGGACATCTGCCGCGTGGGACGTCCACCAGCCGGCGCGGGCACCGGGCGGGACGTCCGCCACGTCCCGTGACCGGCGCCGCGCGGCTCCGGCTGGGTAGCCTGGCCGCGGATCCCGTGTGACCGCCCACCGCCGCGACCGGCGCCCGGGCGGCGGACCCGACCGCGAAGGTGAGGGACGTCCATGGCCCCGTCCGACCCCCCGCACGACTCCGCCCCGCCGGACGGGGCCTCGTTCGCCGCGGCCGCCTTCGACCGGGCCGCCTTCGAGGCCGCCGCCGAGCTGGGGCGCGCGGAGAGCGGACTGGTGGTGATCTCCACCAGCCGCGCCGACGGGACCATCCAGGCCTCCGTGGTGAACGCCGCGTTCATGCCCCATCCGCTGCCGGCCGATCCGCGGGAACCCGCGCCGGTCGTGGCCTTCGTGACCTACGGCCGGGCGAAGCTGGCCAACCTGCGCCGACGGCCGCAGATCAGCGTGACGTCGCGGTCCGGGTGGCGGTGGGCCACCGTGGAGGGCCAGGCACAGATCATCGGGCCCGACGACCCGCACGAGCACGTCGACGCGGAACGCCTCCGGCTGCTGCTACGGGAGATCTTCACCGCCGCCGGCGGCACGCACGACGACTGGGACACCTACGACCGGGTGATGGCCGAGCAGCGCCGCGCCGCCGTCCTCATCCATCCGGCCAGGGCCTACGGCCCCTGACCACCCGGCGAAGCTGACCACCCGGCGGCGGCGGCGCGGAAACCGCCGGCAGGCACTGGCATCAGGGGCCGCCGTCAGGACCCGGCGGGTGGCAGGGCGCTCAGCAGCGGGGCGAGGACGTCCCCGGCCCGCCGGATCGCGGTGTCGTCGACGTCGAGATGGGTGACGATCCGGACCGTCGTCGGGCCGGCCAGGCCGACGAGCACCCCGCCGTCCGCCGCCCGCCCGCAGAACACCACCGCGTCGGGGACGTCGACGAGCACCATGTTCGTCTCGGTGCGCTCCGGGTGGACCCGCCCCGGCGCCGCGTCGGCGAGCGTCACGGCCAGCCCGGCGGCCCGGCGATGATCGTCGGCGAGACGGTCGACGTGGTGGCGCAGCGCGTGCAGGCCGGCGGCGGCGAGCACCCCCGCCTGGCGCATCCCGCCACCGAGCCGCTTACGCCACTCACGGGCCCGTTCGACGTGCTCGGCGCCACCGACGACGAGGGAACCGACCGGGGCACCGAGGCCCTTGGACAGGCAGACCGACAGCGTCCCGAAGACCGCGCCGAGGCGGCGCGGGGGGACGTCGAGCGCCACCGCCGCGTTCCACAGGCGGGCACCGTCGCAGTGCAGCACCACCCCGGCGTCCGCGGTGATCGCCCGCAGCCGGTCGAGGCGCTCCAGCGGCCACACCCGGCCACCGGCCCGGGCCCGGGTGTTCTCCACCGCCAGCACACTCGTGCGGACCATGTTGTAGTTGTGCGCGGCCGGGAACGCGCGCAGCTGGGCCGCGATGTCGGCCGGGTCGAGGGCGTCGGCGAGACCGGTCAGCGTGCGGGTCTGCACCCCGCCCAGGGCGGCGAGCCCACCGAGCTCGTAGGTGACGATGTGCGCGTCGGTGTCGGCGACGACCTCGGTGCCCACCGGGGCACCGGCCCGCAACGCACAGAAGTTGCCCATCGTGCCGCTGGGCACGAACAGCGCGGCCTCATGCCCGAGCAGCGCGGCGGTGTGCTCCTCGAGCTCACGCACGGTCGGGTCCTCGCGGTAGACATCGTCGCCGACCTCCGCCTCGGCCATCGCCCGGCGCATGCCGGGCGTCGGTCGGGTGACGGTGTCGCTGCGCAGGTCGACCGGCAGATCGGCGGGCCGTGCTCGCGGGGGCTGGACGCTCACCCTCCCGACGTTAGCCCGCGCCCGACCCCCGTCCGGCCGCGGGCCGGACGAGACCGGCCCGGCCCGGCCCGGGTCAGGTCACGGTGATCTGCGTGGACATGCCCTGCGCCTCGTGGTTGCCGACCGGGCAGTAGAGCTTGTAGGTGCCCAGGCCGAGGGTGACGGTGAGCCCCTCGGACTGGCCCGGCCCCAGGTCGGCCGTCTCCGAGTCGCCCAGGCCCGGCCCCTCGATCTCCAGGGCGTGCGTCACCTGGCCGTCGTTCGTGGTGACGAACGTGTAGGTGCCCGCGGTGAACGTGTCCTGGGAGAGCTTCAGCGCGAACTCGGTCGCGGTGACCATGACCGTCGTGCCGGTCGCCGCCGGCGCCGACGAGACCCCCGCGGTCGCGGTCGCGCCGGCGCTCGGCGCGCCGGTCCACGGCGCGGTCGTGGCCGCGGCGGGCCGCGAGGCCGCCGGCGCGGCGGCGGTGTCGTCACCACCCCCGCAGGCGGCGGTGAGAGCGAGCACCAGGACGCCGCTCGCCAACGCGGCCACGGTACGTGCCTGCGCACGGTGCATCACGTGTTCTCCTGTTCCCTGCAAGGACCAGCACCTCGAAAGGGCCGGGAAACCGGTGCGGACGGGAGATGTCACGCGGCGCGGGCCGGCCGGGTTCACCGTGACCGCTGTCACCCGTCCGACAGCCCGCCCGGTGAACCGGACGGCCCGCCGGCCCGTGAAGGGGGGATGTGGGACTGCGCCGCGCCGGCCGGCCCAGGGTGGACGACCCCGGGGCCGTGTTCGTGCGCGCCGTGCACGCCGAGCACGGGGCGGCGCTGCTCGCGTTCACCACCCGGCTGACCGGTGACCGCGGCCGGGCCGAGGACGTCGTGCAGGAGACGCTGCTGCGGGTCTGGCGGCAGGCACCGAAACTCGACGCCGACGACCGGCCGCTGCGCCCGTGGCTGTTCACCGTCGCGGCCCGGATCGTCGTGGACGAGCAGCGCGCCCGCCGAGCCCGCCCGCCCGAGCTGCCCGGCGACGTCCTGGCCTCACTGCCCGCCGGTGACGACCTGGAGCGGGCGATGGAAAGCTGGCAGGTGGCGGAGGCGTTCCGCACGCTCAGCCTGGAACACCGCGCCGCGCTGGTCGAGACGTACTTCCTCGGCCGCTCGGTGGCCGAGGCCGCCGCGGCGCTGGGCATTCCGCCGGGCACGGTGAAGTCCCGGGTCTACTACGGCCTGCGCGCGCTGCGGCTGGCGCTGGAGGAGCGGGGGTGGGCGCCATGACCGACACCTGCCCGGCGCTGCGCGTCGCGCTCGGCTGCTACGTGCTCGGCGCGCTTCCCCCCGGGGAACGCGCCGCGGTGGAGACACATCTGGACAGCTGCCCCGACTGCCGCGCCGAACTGACCCGGCTCGCCGGGCTGCCAGGCCTGCTCTCCCGCCTACGCCTCGCCGACGTCACCGACCCCCCGGCCACGGCCCCCCGGGAGACCGACTCCCCGCGGACCCATCCCCGGCGGACCGATCCCCCGGGAGCGGATTCCCCCGCCGGCACCGACAGCGCCGCCCTCGACCGGGCGCTCGCCGGGCTAACCCGGTCCCGGCGGACGGCACGCCGACGGCGCACCCTGGCCGCCGTGGCACTCGCCGCCGTCGTCGCCGGCGGATCGATCGCGGGCACCGTGGCACTGACCTCCTCGGCGGACGGGCCGGCGGGCCGGATGGTCTCGGCGACCGACGCGACCAGCCAGGTGTGGGCGCAGGTCTGGGTGGCCGACGCCCCCTCCGGCGCGGGCTTCACCATCCGGCTGTGGGGGGTGCGGCCGGGAACGACCTGCGCCCTGGTCGCCGTGTCCGAGGACGGCAGCAGCGACACCGCGGCGACCTGGACCGCCGACTACCACGGCGCCGTCGACGTGCGCGGAACCTCCGCCATCCCGGCCCGGCGGCTCGTGCGGGTCGTGGTGGTCAGCGCCACCGGCGAGAACCTGCTCACCGTCCCGGTCCACACCGCCTGACGAGAACCGATTAGCGCGCCTGATTGCGTGATTGCCGTCCGGAGCCATGACTGGGAATTCCCGGAAACGACCAGACAATGGAGAGGAGAAACCCCGGGAGATCTCCGAAGGAGTCCACCCATGGCCGTGACCACGGCACCGAACGACCGCCACACCAGCAGTAATCCGGCCGGCGACTCCCGGACCGGCGGGTCCGCGGCCGGCGACGCCCTCGCCGGCGAGTCGCACAGCTTCGACGCCTTCCTGCACTACGAGCGCCTCCAGTGGAAGGTCTCCGACGTCGGGCTGGAGAACATCCGGCACGACCTCGTCCGGCCCGAGGACATCGCCGTCGCCAAGGGTGTCGTGCTCGGCGAGGCGACGTCCCTGCCCGGCCTGCACGGCTTTCTCAGCGAGTTCGCCGACGACTACGACTGCTCGGCCTTCGTGGCCATCTGGGCCTACCAGGAGCTGCAGCACCACTTCGGTTTCCGGGCGTGGCTGCGTGCTGTCGGCGTCCACATCGACCAGGCCAAGATCGAGGCGCTGCGGGAGCCCTACGAACCGGGGGTGACCCCGAGCGCCACCCTCGCCACGAACGTGATCAGCGAGATCACCGTCAACACGGTCTACCGGGCGATGGCGGCCTGGGTCCAGGAGCCCGTCCTGGCCGACCTCTACCTGCGGGCCAGCCGGGACGAGGCCGGGCACGCCCGCGAGTTCCTCCACTACCTCAGGCGGCGGCTGGCGACGCACCCCGAGGAGCTGCCGTCCGTCCTCGAACGCATCCACTTCTATGTGACGTCGTCGCGGCTGAGCCACCCGGTCGGCGTCTACAAGCACCAGCGCGTCGAGGAGCTGCGGGGCCACGAGACGGTCGACGACGTGATCGACCTCTACCTGCGCATCTCGCCGCCGGACGCCCAGGACAAGCTGCTGGCGAAGCTGCGCCGGGCGATCGGCTCGGCGATCGGCGTGCCGCTGCACAGCACCGGCGACATCCGCCGGTCGCTCGCCGCCTCGCTGGACTGAGCCCGCCACGGCGCGGGGCCGAACCCACCATGGCGGCGGCGGATTTCCCGACGCCGGGGATTATCCTTCGAGCCTCACAGAATTTCCCGTCCCCGAAAAGGTGCCGCCGCCGCCACGGACTATCCTGTTAACCTCGCCGCTACCGCGCGACCCGCACACGAAATCGACGGAACATAGGTTGCCTAGCGATTCCGGTCGCCTGGAACCGTGCGTCTTCCTGTATGAGCCGGCCCACGGGACCGGAACACACAGCCAGCGCCCGGGTTCTCCTCAGCCGTCGAAAGTGCCGGTGACCATCATCATGAAGAGCGGCACGTCGTCACCCGAACCCGACCCCGTCCGGTTCTGCGACACCACCCTGCGTGACGGCGAACAGACCCCGGGGGTCGCCTTCACCGCCCGGGAGAAGATCGCCATCGCCGTCGCGCTCGACGCCGCCGGCGTGCACCAGATCGAAGCCGGCGTCCCCGCGATGGGACCCGTCGAGGTGGACGTCCTGCGCCGCGTCGTCGCCGCGGTCGAACGGGCCGGCGTGGTCGCCTGGTGCCGCGCGGACCACCGCGACATCGACGCCGCCGTCGCCAGCGGCGTCACCGCCGCCCACCTGACCATCCCCGCCTCCGACCTGCACCTGCACACCAAACTCGGCAAGGACCGGGCCTGGGCACGGACCCGCATCCGCGACTGCGTCCTCGACGCCACCGACCGCGGCCTGCGGGTCAGCGTCGGCTTCGAGGACGCCTCCCGCGCGGACGACGACTTCGTCATCGACCTGGCCGGGGAACTCCGAGGACTCGGTGTCTCCCGGTTCCGCTGGGCCGACACGGTCGGGGTGGCGAACCCGATCACCCTGTACACCCGGCTACGGGCGCTGCTCGACGCTGTCCCCGCCCCCTGGGAGATCCACGCCCACGACGACTTCGGCCTGGCCACCGCGAACACGATCGCCGCCGTGCAGGCCGGATTCACCTGGGTCAGCACCACCGTGGCCGGCCTGGGCGAACGGGCCGGCAACGCCCCGACCGAGGAGGTCGCGATGGCACTGCGGCACCTGCTCGGCCTGCCCGTCGACCTGGACACCGCCGCGTTCCGCCCGCTGGCCCGCCTCGTCGCCGGCGCGTCACGCCGGCCGGTCCCCGCCGGCAAGGCCGTGGTCGGCGACGCCGTGTTCGACCACGAGTCCGGCATCCACGTGCACGGCGTGCTGCGCGCCCCGGCGACCTACGAGCCGTTCGACCCGGCGGAGGTCGGCGCGCGCCGGCGCCTGGTACTGGGCAAGCACAGCGGCCGCGCCGCCGTCCGGCACGCGATGGACCGTGACGGCATCGAAGCGCCCGACGAGGACCTGGAACCGATCGTCGGTCTGGTCCGCGCGCACGCCACTGTGTACAAGCAGCCGCTGAACTCCGAGCAGCTGCGGGCGATGGCCCGGCGGGTCAGGGCCCGGGGCGGAAGGTCGCGCTGATCGTGCGGATCAGCTCAAGCCGCTCCTGCCACTGAGCCTCCGGCACCCGCCAGCGCAACGCGTAGCCGTGCCCGTTGCGGACCACCCCGAAGTCCAGCACGTGCACCGTCTGCCCACCCGAGGTGAAGGTGAACTCCCACACCGCGGACGTCGTCCCGTCCGCGCCGTCGGATGGACGGATCGAGACCAGCCGGTAGCCGGCGGTCTTCTTCCGGGTACCGGGCTCCAGCTCGTGCCACGCCCCGATCGAGGACGGGCCGGCGACGTCCTGCGTCTCGACCAGCAGATCCGGATAGCCCCCGGGTGCCGTGAACGTCTCGTGCTCACGGTCACGGCGCGCCGCCGCCCACTGCCCCGGGACGGCGAGGGACCAACCGGCCGCGCCGCGGTGCGTCTCGAACCCCGCCGGCGCCGCCGCGGGCGCGGTGGCGTCCGGGATCGCCGTGCCGAGCCGGTCCAGCGACGGCACCGCCGCCGACCCGCCAGGTGTCGCCGACGCCGTGCCGGTGCCGCCCGGCGTGGCGGACGCCTCCGGTGCCGCGGCCTGCCCACCGGCCGGGCCGGTCGGACCGGTCGACGGGCCCGGCGACGGCCCGCCGCCACCCGCGGGCGTGGCGGGAGCGCCCGTACCCGACACCTGACCGGCGGACGGGCTGCCCGAACCACCGGTCAGCGCCAGCCCCAGCCCGACCCCGCCCACGGCGAGCAGCAGGGCGACGACCGCCGCCAGCAGCGCCATCCGACGGCGCCGTCGCGGCGCGGCCCCGTCCCCGGACCCGACGGCACCCGCGCCCGAGTGTGGTTCCGGGCCTGGGTTCAGGCCTGAAGCTGGGCCTGGGCCTGGGGAGCCGGGCCGGGCGGCGGGGTCGGCATCGGGGCCGACCCCGGCGCGGGGGCCCGTCCGCGGCACGGCGCCGGATCCCGGATCGTCGCCAGGCCCCGGATCGTCGTTCTCCTCGGCCACCGCCGGCCCAGGCGGGAGCGGGGGCGAGGACGGGTCCGGCTGGTCGCCGACATCGGCGTCCAGCAGCGCGTCGGCCTCCGTGTCGAACACGGTGGTCGGGTTCGGCTCCGCGGTCGCCGCGATCCGCCGCAGCTCCACCCGGGCCCGTGCCAACGACGGACGCCGAGCCGGATCCGGGTCCAGCAGCTGACTGATCACATCCTGCAACGGGCCCGCGTACCGGCTGGGACGCCGCCTGTCCTGGATGATCGCCGCCAGCGTCGCCAGCGCCCCCTCACCCGCGTACGGCGCCTCGCCCTCGACCGCGGTGAACAGCGTGGCACCCAGGCCCCACACGTCGCCGGGAACCCCCACCCGCGCGCCCCGGGCCCGCTCGGGCGGAATGTAGGCCGGCGAACCGACCACCATCCCCGTGCTGGTCAAGGTCGCGTCGCCCTCGCTGACGGCGATCCCGAAGTCGGTGAGCCGGGCCTGCCCGTCCGCGGTCAGCAGCACGTTGCCCGGCTTGACGTCCCGGTGCACGACCCCGGCGCGGTGCGCCGCCTCCAGCGCGTAGGCCAGGCTCACCCCGATGCGCGCCACCCACGCCGGCGCGAGCCGGCCAGACGCGCGGATCTCCTCGGCCAGCGACCGGCCGTCGACCAGCTCCATGACGATCCACGGCGAGTCCTCGGCGTCGATGACGTCGTAGACCGCCACCAGCCCGGGATGGCGCAGCCGCGCCGCCGCGCGCGCCTCCCGCAGCACCCGCTCACCGATGATCTCCCGCTCGGTCTCCGAGGCGAGCGGCGGCAGGCGCACCTGCTTGATGGCGACCGGACGGCGCAGGAGCAGGTCCTCGCCCTCGCGGACGATTCCCGCCCCGCCACTGCCGAGCACACGGCCCAGCCGGTAGCGGCCGGCCAGCCGGCGCTCCCGGTCAGCCGCCCGGTCGCTCTGCATTGGTTGCTCCGCCTTTTCCGGCACGACCGAATTCTCCCCGTACTACCCGCCACGGTGACCCGAAACCGCCGCAACGGACACGCGACAGCCGAGCCCGTCGCAAAACACCGAACAGGCCCCCCCGAAGAACGTCCCGCCGCGCCGATGAGTTCACCGGCCCCGACCGGTCCTACCACCGGCAGGCCGGACTGCCGCCAGCCGCCCCGACCGGGCGTCCCCGACCAGGCGGACGCCCACCCCCAACGGAGGAGACAGCGATGCCGAAGACCATTCCCTGCCTGTGGTTCGACACCGACGCCGAGGCCGCCGCCGCGCTCTACGTCTCCGTCTTCCCGAACTCGGCCGTCACCGGCGTCACCCACTACGGCCCCGACACGCACCGCCCCGAGGGCCTGGTCCTGACGGTCTCCTTCACCCTCGACGGGCAGGAATACGTCGCGCTCAACGGCGGGCCGGCGTTCACCTTCTCCGAGGCGATCTCCTTCCAGATCCTGTGCGCCGACCAGGCCGAGGTGGACCACTACTGGAACGCCCTCACCGCCGACGGCGGCAAGGAGAGCCAGTGCGGCTGGCTCACCGACCGCTTCGGCCTGTCCTGGCAGGTCGTCCCGACCCGGCTGATCGAGCTGACCGGCGACCCCGACCCGCGGCGTGCCCAGCGTGCCACCCAGGCCATGCTCACCATGGGAAAGATCAACATCGGCGCGCTCGAGCGCGCCGCCGACGCCCGGTAGCCAGCTGTCGAGGGCCAGCGGCCGGCGGCCGATGACCGGCGGCCGATGACTGGCGGCCACGGTGCGGAGCACGCCGACCGGGCCCCCGCAAGGGGACCAAGGTCGGCGCACCCGGCCCCCTTCACCACCAGGAACAGGCCACTAAGAGAGCCGCACCCACGGCACTATTTCCTTTTGAGCGTTGATCCTGCGGGAAGTTCCCTACCATCAGATCGTGGATGCGGATCTGCCCCAGCGCGCGGCCCCGGCCGGATGTCCACGCCCGCGACGAACGCGACCCGAAGGCGGCCGGAAACGATGACCACCCTCCCCCAGGCCCACGCCGAGGAGACCGAGCAGTGGCTGGCCCGGGTCGAGACGATCACCGGCCTGCTCGTCGAGCACCGGTCCCGGGCCGAGGAGGACCGCGCCACCTCCCCGGAGGTCATCGACGCGCTGCGGCAGCAGGGATTCCACCGCATGTGGGTGTCCCGCGCCCACGGCGGCGCGGGGGTGAGCCTGCGCACCGGATCGGCGGTACTGCAGGCGATCGCCCGCGCCGACCCGTCCGCCGCCTGGCAGATGGGGGTGCAGGGCGCCATCGGGCGCCTCTCCGACTACCTGTCCGACCAGGCCGCCTGCCGCATGTTCTGCAGCAGCCACGGACTCGTCGTCGGCGGCATCAACCCGACCGGCCAGGCCGTGCCGGTGCCCGGCGGCTACCGGCTCCGGGGCCGCTGGTCGTTCGCGAGCGGCGCCACCCACGCCGACTGGCTCGTCGCCAGCGCGGTCGTCACCACCGGCTGCGCCCAGCCGGCCGCGAACACCCCGCTCCCCAGGCCGACCCCCGCCCACGCCCCGACCCAGATTCCCGCCCGCGCCCAGGCACCCGTCCCCGCGCCCGCGCCGGGGAGCGCGTCGATCCGGATGCTGTGTGTCCCGCGCGGCGCCGCCACCTTCACCGACGACTGGCACGCCCTGGGCCTTCGCGGCACCGGCAGTGGGAGTTTCACCGTGGACAACGTCGTCGTCCCCGAAAGCCAGACCGTGGACGGATCCCTGCTGCGACGTCCGCCCGCCGCACGCAAGTCCCGCGGCTACGCCATCGCCTACTACGACTTCGCACCGTTCACCACCGCGTCCACCGCACTCGGCATCGCCCAGGACGCGCTGCGCGCCTTCCGCCAGCTCGCCCTCCACACCGTCCCCGCCCGCGCGAGCGAGACCCTCGCCGGCGGCCACACCGTGCAGGCCGCCTTCGCCCGAGCCACCGCCCTCGTCCGCGCCAGCCGGCTGATGCTCGAGGACGCCGCCGACCAGGCGACCGAACGGGGCGAGAGCGGCGGCGACGAGCTGAGCGCAGTGATCCGGCTCGCCGCGGCCGCCGTCGGGGAGAACTGCGTCCAGGCCGTCACCATGCTGCACGCCGCGGCCGGCGCGAGCGCGCTGCGCTCCGGCGGCGACCTCGACCGCTGCTTCCGCGACGTCCACACCGCGGCCCGCCACATCACCCTCGCCGCGACGAACTTCGAGATGGTCGGCGCCCACCTGTTCGGCGGAACACTGCTGATGCGCCGCTGACCCGCCGCGGGCCCCACGGGCCCCGGCACCGGTCAGCGCCGGCGGCGGCGGCCGGCCCGGTTCACCCGTGCGGGGTGAGCCGCAGCTCGCGGCCGGGCCACCTCGAACGCAGCCAGCGGTCATGGCTGGCGACCACGACGGCACCCGGACCGGCACCCAGCGCCTCCTCCAGCTCGTCGGCGAGCGCCGGCGAGAGATGGTTGGTCGGCTCGTCGAGCAGCAGCAACTCGGGTGGGTCCGCCACCAACAGCGCCAACGCGAGCCTGCGCCGCTGCCCGACCGACAGCTCCCCCACCCGCGTGCCGAGGTCACGCGGGGCCAACAGACCGAGCGAGGCCAGCGGCACCTCCTCCGCCCGCTCAGCCCCCAGCGCGGCCGCGTACACCTCCCGCGCCGTACGGTCCGGGCGGGCGAAGACCGTGTCCTGCGCCAGCAGGCCGACCCGCAGCCCACCCCGCCGCAGCACCTCCCCCGACCCGACGGGCGCGGCGCCGGCCGGCTCCAGGCGGCCCGCCAGCACCGCCAGCAGCGTCGACTTCCCCGCGCCGTTGGGACCGGTGAGCAGCAGCCGGTCCGTCGCCGTCACGTCGAGGCGGTCGAGGACCAGCCGGCCGGGAACCCGCATCCCCCGCAACGACACGAGCGTCCCCTGCCCCGGGCCCCCCCGAACCGGGAGGCCCGCCGGCGACGCCGGAGCGGACCCGACAGACGGGGCGGACGGAGCGGCGGCGAGCGCGCCGACCTGGAACCGCAGCGGCCGCGGCGGCCGCCGGACCTGCTCCCGCTCCAGATCACCGAGCCGACGGGCGGCGTTGCGCACCCTCCGCGACACCTGGTCCTGCACCCGGCCGGCGGTACGGCCGTAGTTCATCTTCTCGTTGTCGCGCCGCGGACGGTTCGGCGCGACCCGGCGGGCGGTCACCGCGACCGCGTGCCGCAGCGCCGCGAGCTCCTCCTGCTCCTCGGTGAACCGGCGCTCCCACCGTTCCCGCTCCGAGCGCCGCGCCCGCTGGTAGTCGGTGTAGGCGCCGCCGTAGCGGGTCGGGCCGCCCAGCGCCGGATCGAGATCGATCAGGTCGGTGCACACCGCGTCGAGGAACGTCCGGTCATGGCTCGCCGCGATCACGACCCCGGGCAGCGCCCGCAGCTGCTCCTCGAGGAACGCCGCCGCGTCGTCGTCCAGGTGGTTGGTGGGCTCGTCCAGCAGAACCGCGGCGGGCCGGCGTACCAGCAGCGCACCGAGCGCGAGCCGGCCCCGCTGCCCACCGGACAGTGAACCGAGCGTCCGGTCGGCCGGAACCCGCGCGAGACCGAGCCCGGCGAGGACGATGTCGGCCCGCCGGTCCGCGTCCCAGGCCCCGTGCTCCTCGACCCGGTCCAGACACGCGGAGTACGCCGCGAGCAGGTCGGCCTGGGCCGGGCCGCTGTCGGTCAGGCCGCCGCCCGCCGGGCCGGCGGTGGCGGAACCACCACCGGCCGCTTCGGGGGCCGTCGAGCCACCCCCGGCGAGCGCGCCGGTCAACCGGTCGAGCTCGGCGAGATCCGCGCGGGCCTCGCGCAGGGCGTCGTCGAGCACGTCCCGGATCGTCGCGGCCGGGTCGAACGGCATCTCCTGGTGGAGGAACCCCAGCTCCGCGGGCCGGACGACGCGGCCACCGTCCGGCTCGTCCACCCCGGCCAACAGCCGCAGCAGCGTCGACTTGCCGGCGCCGTTCTCCCCGATCAGGCCGATCCGCTGACCGGGCACGGCCGTCAGGGAGACACCGTCGAGAATCCTGCGCCCACCGAGCACGCGGACAAGATCATGGGCGGACAGAGCTGTTGCGGGCATGCGACACCACCAGAGCGGCTGGTTTCCTCCGCCCGCCGGGCAGTGCCTCAGACACGGGGGTCTCGGGCGCGGGGGCCTCGGGCGCGGGCGCGGGTGGTGTCAGTGCCTCATAGCGCCGCAACGGTACCCCAGGCCGGCCGGGAGTGCCTACAGGTTTTGTGACGGCTCCGTGCTCTCCGTCCGCCCGCGTCTTGCAAGATCGAAAAGACCCGCTCATTCCGTCAACGTCGTTGACTATCTTGACCCGGGGTGGTCTGCGGCGGCAGGGGGACAGCGCCGCGGCCGTGACGCTGTACGAGGACCTGCTGGCCCGGTTGCGGCGGGCGGTGGGCGGCGACCATGCGGAGTCACTGATCGCCGAACACAACCTCGCGGTCGTCGTGCGGGCGTGTGGTGACCCCCCGAGGGCCCGCGAGCTGGCCGCCGCGAGTCTTAAGCACCGTCGTCGCGTTCTCGGCGACGACCACCCGTTGACCGCGAGTTCCCGCGAGTTCCTGGCGGAGACCATCGCCTGGCAGCCGTGACGGACCCGCACGACGCGCTACAGCGCGACCGGCGGGTGAGTCAGTCGGTCAGGAGGTGTGCGGCGGTGACGGTCTGTTCGACTGGGGTGGAGGTGTCGATGTCGCGGGCGTCGGGCCAGGGGTCGGTACGGATGGCCACGCCCAGGTAGCTCCACTCGTCGGGGGCCGGGGCGTTGGCCAGGGCGGTGTGCTGCCCGGACGCGGCGGCGGCCGGGGCGGCGGCACGGTCGGCGATGCGGGCGACCGCGACCTGCGGCGGGACGACGCATCGCAGCTGAACCAGATCGGCGTCGCACTCCGTCGCCAGGTCGGCGGCCAGCGCGCGCACCCGCCGCGAGGACCAGGAGGCGTCGATCACGACACTCCTCCCCCCTTCGAGCTCCTGGCGGGCCCGCGTGAGCAGCTCCGCGTAGCTGTGCTCGCCCGCGTTCGCGCCGTGGTCCCCCGCCTCGGCTTCCGTCTCGGCAGCGCCGGACCCGGGGACAGGTCCGGCCGGCTCGCCGCGGGCGGCGTCCGAGCTCAGCAGCACCCAGTCGTCCCCGGCGGTGGCGAGGTGGCGGGCAAGTGTTGATTTGCCGGTGCCGGGCAGGCCGCCGACCAGGATCAGCCGGGGACGGCCGCGGCGCAGGTGGCTCAGCGCGATGTCGGTGAGCCGACGGGCCTCGTCGGCGCCGGCCGGATCGCCCTGGTGGTCGCGGACACACGCGGTCCTGGCGCGGACGACCGCCCGGTAGGCGATGTGGAGGTGTTCCAGGGACGCCGGGCCGGTCTCGCCGGAGAACTCCCGGTAGGCGTCGAGGAACGTCCGGGCCGCGGTGGCGTCGCCGAGGCGTTCGAGGTCCAGCGCGAGACCGGCCGCGGCGCCGAGGACGTCGCCGGCCCGCAGCGCCGGATCGACGCTGACGCAGTTGAGCACCCGTGGGCCGTCGTCGAGGCAGTAGATGTCGTCGGCGAGCAGGTCGCCGTGGCCGTCGCGGATCCGGCCGGCGGCCTGGCGCCGCGCGAGCAGCGGGCCCCGCCCGGTCAGGTAGCGCAGCGCGAGCCGGCCGATCTCGTCGACGGTGCCGGCGTCGAGGATCCGGCCGCGGAACGGGGTGAGGCCGTCCATCGCCTCCAGCCAGAGCGCCTCCAACGCGCAGAGACCACCGGTGCGGGTGATCTCGGGCGTGGTCTCGCAGCCCGCGTGGAACGCGGCGATCCGCCGGGCGAGCGCCCGCAGTTCGGTGGAGACGTCGCCGGGCACCAGGGCGGAGAGCCGGCGATCGGCCGGCAGGCGTCGCATGACGACCATGTGATCGCGCAGCGCCCCGGTGTCATCCCGGATGTCGGCGACACCGAGATACACGTCCGGGGCGAGGCGCCGGTTGAGCCGCACCTCGTCCTCGCAGGCCGTCAGCCGGGCCTCGCGGGGCCGGAAGTCCACGAAACCGTGGTTCGCCGCCCGGCGCAGCTTGTACGCGCGGTCCTCGGTGAGGAAGACCACGGCGGTGGGAGTCTGTACGGTCTCGCGGCTGTCGAGACGGATTTCCCGAACCGCCTGATCCCGGACGGGCTCGGGGCCCGGGATTTCCGACGGCTCGGGGCGGACCTCGGTGTCCTGCCCTGGAAAGGCGTCCTTCTGCACGAACATCTACATCTCCAGACCGTGTTCTGGACGAATCCCGCTCGGCCGGTCGGGTTCCGGTCCGAGCGGCCCGTGGATTACCGCGGGCCGCGATCCCACCGCGTCGACCTACGAGTCGAAGTGCGCGCGCGCCGGCCCCGCCGGACAACGGCCGGGGGGTCGGCGGGCCGTGCGATGACGGTGTCGTTCGACGAGTCCAGACATGGAGATCATCCTCCTTGGTCCGTTTCTCTGCTCCCGTTACGATCCTCCATTCGTCCCGCGCCGTCAGGTGACTTCAGGGTCCCGTTCCCACCCGACCTGCTGCCCTTTCCTCAGGGGCCGTTCGGATCGGCCCGGGGCGCTCCGGGCCGGCCGGGCCGGGGGGTGGACCTACCGGTGCTGTCGCCGTCCATGCAGGTCCGAGGCCTCGAGGCGGGGTGCGCAGCGGGCCGGGGCGGGCCTGCCGACCGGCACCGTCGGACGATCGCCCGCGCGGCAACCAGGCAGCCGAGGAACGCGCAGACGGCGACGTACTCCCACAGTCGCCTACTCCCCGCTCTGCTTCATCAGGTAGACGGCGGCCTGCGTGCGGCTCGCCAGGCCGAGCTTCTCCAGAATGCTCGACACGTAGTTCTTCACCGTCTTCTCCGACAACCCCAGCCGCGTGCCGATCTGCCGGTTCGTCAACCCGTCCGCGATCAACTGCAGGATCTCACGCTCCCGCTGGTTCAGCGTCGCCATCGCCGGGTCCTCGTTCGGCCCGTCCCGCAACCGCTCCAACACCCGCCGCGTCACCGACGGCGCCAGCAACGACTGCCCCGACGCCACCGTCCGGATCGCCCCCACCAGATCGTTGCCCCGGATCTCCTTCAACACGTACCCCGCCGCCCCCGCCATGATCGCCGAGAACAACGCCTCGTCATCGTCATAGGACGTCAGAATCAGGCACGCCACGTCCGGCAACGCCGAACGCACCTCCCGACACACGTCGATGCCGCTGCCATCAGGCAGCCGCCCGTCCAGCACCGCCACATGCGGATGCAACGCGGGAATCCGCCGCAACGCCTCCGCGGCCAGCCCGGCCTCACCGACGACCTCGATATCGTCATGCCGGGCGAGCGTCTGACGCAGACCATTACGCACGATCTCGTGGTCATCGAGAACGAACACCCGGATCTTCTCCATG
>NZ_KB891255.1 GCF_000373365.1 Parafrankia discariae | reverse complement strand
GAACTACTACGGCCGGTTCTACCGTTCGCAGATGTCACCCCTCCTGCAACGCATCAACACCTACCTGATGCGGTGGGCTGGCAAGAAGTACAGACGGCTACGCCCGTTCAAGAGGTTCAGGGCATGGTGGACCGGGCTCCTCGATCGAGAGCCCAGACTGTTCGCGCACTGGGCCTGGGCATCCATGCCGACCGGATCACGGTGAGAAGAGCGGAGTGAACCGAGAGGTTCACGCTCCGTTCTGTGGGAGCCCGGGGGTGCGATCCCCCCGGGCGACCCGACCAGGGGCGCGATCTCCTTGCCGACCGGTGGCCGTCCGGTCCACTGCGGGTGGGTCCATTTCCGTGTGATCAGACGGCGGTGCCACCCGTCATGACAACACCCCCACCGCGCCCCGCACATCACGAACTTCATCACCCGTACCCGTTTGACGGCGGCGAGCCACTGCGGTGGGTGCCCACGACCTCAGCCCGCGGGCGGGGGAGGCCCCCAACGACGGCATCCGGTCAGGCAGGCGGCTCGACATCACCTTGGACCAGCGGGTCACTCAGCGGCAGAGGCTCATCGGGGACCCAGAGCTGCGGGCTGGCTGATGAGATCTCGCCGGTCGGGTCGGACGCAATGTGGATGTTCTCCGCGATCTTGTCCCGGGCAGCTGACTCGGGGCAGGGATCGGCAGCGAAGTCTGCGAGCGAGACATCGGGGCAAGCTGCCAGCCACACCGCGGCTGAGCGCAGGGCCAGTGGCAGGTAGCCGCAGCGGTGGGCGAGTGCGGCGAGTGCGGCGGGCTCGGCGTCGGCCCGGCGGCCGCCGATGACCGAGCGGATGACCTCGGCGGCGGCGTTCGGGGCTAGGACGCCGAGGGAGAGCCGGACTGCGGGGACGGGCGAGACAAGCAGGCCGGTGAGATGCCTGCGGCTGGTGATCAGCACAGCGCAGCCTGCGGTCCCGGGAAGCAGTGGCAGCACCTGGGCGGAGCTGGCGGCGTTGTCCAGCACGACGAGCATGGACCGGCCTGCGATTAGGGAGCGGTAAGTGGCGGCGAGCTCAGCTTCGTCGTCGGGGATGAGGCCGGGGTCAGCACCGAGGGCGCGCAGGAACCCGCTGAGGACGTCGCTGGCCTGCTTAGCAACGGAGGATTCGCCGCGTAGGTCGGCGAACAGGGCGCCGTCGGTGAAGCGGTGGGTGACGGAGTGCGCGCAGCTCAGCACCAAAGTGGTCTTGCCGACACCGGGCGGCCCGTCGACGCAGACCACGGGTACGCCGCCAGGCGCGTCGAACGGCCCGGCGAGCAGCTGCTCGAGCCGGTCTCGAGCTCCGCCCTGGCCGAACACCTCGTACGGAGCGGCCGGTAACTGGGCCGGCGGAAGCTGCCCGGCGCGCGCGACGGTAGCCGCGGTTAGCGCGCGGCGGGTCAGCGTGCCGCCACCGCCGAGAATCTGGTCGCAGGTCTGGGCCAGGTCCACGGTCATCGGTTTCCGGCCGTTCTCGACCTTGGACAGGTATCCTTTGTCATAATGTGCCAAATCGGCTAGTCCCCGCAGGGAAAGGCCCGCCTGTCGCCGGAGGCTTCGAAGCGCGAGTCCGTCTCCAGCCAGATGGTGAAGTGAATCAGCCACGTGTCTCCTCGCTCACCGAAACACCGGCCGGCCGCATCGCACGCCGACGTTCCAATGATTCACCTAGGCCCGGGATCGTCGTGAATACGATTGCGCCAGGCAACGTTGCGGCTACCCGCACGGAAGCGAAATCGACAGATCCAGTGTGTCGCTGGGTCTGGACCTGTCATGCGCCGCACGGACTTTCAAGCAGCAGAAAATGATGTCGCGAGTGAAGCATCAGAGCGCCCACAAGCTTCGCGTCTAATGTCTCAGCCGCATCCTTGATCTAAGGTATTAGAATACTGTTTCCATGTCGTCTTAGCTAGGCGGTGTTGCGGTCTGAGTAGAAGATCACAGCAGGCGTCAAAGTGTGACTCGGTGTGGTAGACGGAGGTGATCTCAACCGCTCGGTGCATAAGCCCTGGTAGAAAGGCTGGTCGCCGATCGGGAGGGTGATTGCGGCAGGGGTGCTAGTAAAGTTGCTGATTAGCAACCAAGGGCAGTGTGGGTCGCCAGGGTGAGTAGGGTCGGTAGTCGATTCCGCTCCATGACGTTTCCGTGGGTCGGTGACCTGCATGAACACCGTCAGGTGTGCTGTCGGTGACACCGGCGATGGTGGACCGTTGGACACCAAGGTGGCGAAGCGGCGAGGCTAATCGCGACGCAGGTATGTACGACAGGTACCGTGCGCGCGTATTTTCTTACCTACCAATCGAACGGGCCTGGTGTGTCCGGAGAGGATGGTGTGATGACCGGCGTGATGAATGGAAAAGTGGTCTTGGTGACCGGGGCCGCGCGTGGGCAGGGACGCGCGCATGTGCTGCGCATGGCGGGTGAGGGCGCCGACGTCATTGCGCTCGACCTGTGCGGACAGCTTCCTGGAGTGGCCTACAAATCCGCGGAACCCACTGACCTGGATGAGACCGCGGAGCTGGCCCGGGAGGCAGGCGCGCACGTGCGCACGGCCGTGGTCGACGTGCGTGATCTGGCGGGCATGCACGCTGCGGTAGCCTCAGCCGTGGTCGATTTGGGCAGGTTGGACGTGGTGGTCGCGAATGCAGGTATCTGCATCCCGAGGGCGTGGGACCAGGTCACCGAGCAGGAGTTCGAGGACACCATGGGCGTCAACGTCCGCGGCACCTGGAACACCGTGATGGCCACAGCCCCGCACCTGGTCGCGGCGGGTGGTGGGTCGATCGTACTGATGAGCTCGTCGGCCGGGCTTAAGGCCCAGCCGTTCATGATCCCATACACCACTAGTAAGTTCGCCGTGCGCGGCATGGCCAAGGGCTTCGCCGCCGAGCTGGCCCGTTACCACATTCGAGTCAACAGCGTGCATCCGACTGGGGTGGACACCGCGATGGGTAGCCGGGCCATGCTCGCCCAGGTTGCGAAAGCGAGCATGGCCGACCCACGGCTGCGCGGCATGCTGGTTAACATGCAGCCCGTGGATGGTATTACCACCGAAGACGTCGCCGATGCCGTGCTGTTCCTGGCCTCCGATGCGTCTAAGTACGTGACCGCGCACGAACTCGCGGTCGACGCGGGCGTCAGCGAGTTCTGACCGGCCGCAGCAGGTCGTCGACGGTCGCGCGCAGGCTCCCACACAGTACTTCGGGGGTGCGCACGTGTAGCGTACGCATCCCCATCGCCTGCGCGACCTCGACGACCGCGGTCCGATCGTCGACCATCAGTGCCTGCACGGGCTCTGTCTCGCACCGCTCCAGCACAGCCGCAAAGTACTCCTGCGACGGCTTGACCTGCCCTACCCGCCAGGACGAGCACAGCCGGTCGAAATGCTGGTAATGGCCGAAATGCGCGTTCTTTAGCTCGTCCCAGTGCTCAGCCTCGTTGTTCGCTAGCACCGCGGTCAGCGACGGGTTGGCTCGCAGCACCTCGGCCAGCGCCTGCAGGTTCGGCCGGTAGCACCGCAGGCTGTCCAGGTAGAGCCGGTCCACCCATTGCGCGTCGTAGCTCCGCACACTCCATGCCCCGGAGTCCACCAACGCCTCCCGCATCACCGTGTGCGCCCCGCGGGCCCCACTCTCGTACTGGTGCGCTGTGGAGAAGATGGTCTGCAACAACCGCCCCGGATCGGCCCCGTGTCGCGCCGCCAACCGTGCGACGAACGACGTCTCCTCGTTGATGTTGTTGAACAAAACCCCGCCTGCGTCGACGAGCAGTACCTGTGCCATCGTCCGTCCTTCTTCTCGGTCGCCCGGAAGAAAACCGCTCTCCCGAATGGTGTCCGCGTTGTTTGCAATGAGTCGTCGTTCCGAATATGCCCGGTGCTGCGATGGGCTCTAAACAAGACCTGTTCGCTCATTCGTGTTTTCCGCCGCATGTAGCAGAGGTGAATTTCCTATGACTCTCCACCCTCGTCTGGCTGACATGGCGTGGTCATCGGGATCGCATCAGTGGAACGCCGACTCGGCAGCCTTGTACGCGCTGGCAGTGGGGTCCGGTCCCGCGGAGTTGAGCTTCGCTCTGGGTGCCGACGCAGTCCTGCCCACTTTTCCCACAACCCTGGTGGATCTCTCGGCGCAGCCCTCTTTCGGTCCCTTCGATTCGTCTCTGCTGCTTCACACCCGTCAGTCCATTGCGCTGCGCAGCCGAATTCCCGTTACGGGCACCGTGATGTCTTCCTCCCGCGTGGTTGGTCTCTACGATGCGGGCCCGAGTGCTGTCGTAGATGTAGCCACCACATGTTGTGACGGAGAGGGGAGGATACTAGCTGAGCTCACCAGCTCGCTGACGATCCGGCGGGAAGGGGGCTTTGGTGGACCCCGGCCGCCGGTGGATAGGTGGTCGGTGCCGGAGCGGGAGCCGGATCACGTGGTGGAGTACCGGACGGGGGAGGGACAGGCGCTGCTGTACCGGCTGACGGGGGACCGGAACCCGCTCCACTGGGATCCGGGGGTGGCACGGGGGTTGGGGTTGCGCGCACCGCTGCTGCATGGGCTGTGCACGTTCGGGTATGCGGGGCGGGCGTTGTTAGGGACAGTCTGTGCTGGGGATGTTGATCGGTTTGGGTGGATGTCTGTACGGTTCACAGCGCCGGTGTACCCGGGGGACGAGTTGTCGGTTCGAGTGTGGACGGAGGGCGAGGGAGCGATGTTCCAGGTATGGACGGCGCGGGGAAAGTCTCTAGACGGTGGGCGGTTCGAGCTGAGGTAGGGCAGGCGAACGAATGCGCTCACCTGCCCTTGTCGGCGTCCCATGTCACAGCCGAGTAGCGGAAGAGGCGAACCACTCCACCGTGTCCCGAATTCCTTCAGCTAAGCCGAACCGCGGCTTCCACCCCGTCCCTGCCAACCGCGACACATCCAATAGCTTCCGTGGCGTGCCATCCGGTTTGGACCGGTCCCACACGATCCGCCCCCGGAAACCAGCGGCCTCAGCCACCAGCTCGGCTAACTCTGCGATGCTTACGTCTGTCCCGACTCCCACGTTCACCGGCTCGGCGGCGTCATAGTGGTCCAACAAGTGCACACACGCCGCCCCTAGGTCATCGCTGTGGATGAACTCGCGTCGCGGGGTCCCCGTTCCCCAAACCACAACCTCTTCCGCGTCATCCCGCGCAGCCTCGTAAAATCGCCGGACCAAAGCGGGCAGCACGTGCGACCGAGTCGGATGGAAGTTGTCCCCAGGACCGTACACATTCGTCGGCATAGCCGAGATCCACCGATGCCCGTACCGGCGCCGGTACGACTGGACCGCCACCAACCCGGCTAGCTTCGCGATGGCGTAGGCGTCGTTCGTCGACTCCAGTGGGCCCGTCAGCAGCGCGTCTTCCTTGATCGGCTGCGCGGCATCCCGCGGGTAGATGCACGAAGACCCCAGGAACAGCAGCCGATGCACCCCCACCGCGTGTGCCGCAGTGAACAGGTTTGTCTGGATCAGCAGGTTGTCGTTCAGGAACTCCACCGGCTCCGCGTGGTTCGCCGCGATCCCCCCGACCCGCGCGGCGGCGTCTACCACGACATTCGGACGCAGCCGCTCGAACACGGACCTGGTCGCTGCGGTGTCGGTCAGGTCCGCGTCGGCTGAGTGGATGCCGACCACGTCCTGGAAGCCGACGCGTTCTAGGCGGCGGATGACAGCCGAGCCGACGAGGCCGGTCGATCCCGCCACCAGGACCCGCGCTGCACGATCCAATGTCATGTCGCCTCCTCTGATGATCCCCTCGTGTACAGGGCCCCCAGCGTGCGCGTTAAGGTCACCGGCTCCGGGGAACCGCGGTGGCCCGTGGCGGCCAGGAGGGGGTCAAGTACTCCCGCCGCCTGCAACGTGTCACGGAGGGGTTTGAGTAGAACGGGGTGTGGGCCGATCTCCACGTAGCCGCGGATGCCGCGGTCGGCCAGGGCCGACACCGCCTCGGCGAAGCGGACCGGTTCGCGTAAGTTGCGGGCCCAGTAGTCGGCGTTGCCCAGGGGTGGGCCGGCGAGGTCCACTGTGGACAGCCAGGGGGTGCGGGCGGTGCGCGGTTCGATGTCCGACAGCTCGGCTCGCAGCTGCGGTAGCACCGGCTCGACGAACGGGCTGTGCGAGGCTGCCGTGATGCGGATCGGGCGGCAGCGGACTCCCTCCTCCCGCAGGCGGGCGACGAGCGCGTCCGTCGCAGCCTGCTCGCCGGTCACGACGGTCTCCTGCGGGGCGGAATGCGCTGCGACGACAACGGTTCCCGGTGTCTGCGCGCAGTGGACGGCGGCCGTCTCGTGGTCGATTCCGATTGTGGCCATGGCCCCGCCCTCGCCCGCGGCGTCCAGCAGGCGGCTGCGGACCAAGACGACCCGCATGGCGTCGGCGAACGTGAGAACGCCCGCGATGTGGGCGGCGGCGACCTCGCCCAGGCTATGGCCGATCACCGCTGCAGGGCGAAGACCCTGTGACAGCAGCCACTGAGCGATGGCGACCTGCACTGCGAAGATGAGCGGCTGCGTCGCGCCGGGGGATCCGGCTTCGCTTCCATTGGCGACGGACACACCGCTCAGCACGCGCGCAGAATCCGGGAACCAGGACATGAGTGCTTGGCCCATCCCGTCCCACTGGCTGCCGTGGCCGCCGAAGCACCAGGCCACCTCGTCGGCCGCGCCGTCCGCGGTGCCGGACACCCAGCGGGGGCTGGCAATCCCTTCGGCGAAGAAGGACAAGCCCTCCAGGAGGCCAGCTTCGTCTGCGGCGGCGACCGCGAGGCGGCGTCTGGCGGTGCCCGCGAATGCTCGGCGCGCCCGACCCGCGCGCAGAGACTCAGCGTCGGAGCGGGCGAGCTGGATTAGTTCGTCATCGGTGGACGCGGAATATAGGGCTAACATCGGATACGTGGTGCTGGTGGTCGTCATGAGAATTCCCTGCTTGCTAACATCGCTTTGTCTGAGAACGCCACTGGTATTTGTGGCACCAATCTCTAACCCGACCAGAAAGGTTGCGAAGCATGCCGGAGAACTCGTTCCAGGGCCAGGCCGTCGACACCGTCCCGGCCTCCGATGTCTTCCTCGTCATCGGGATTCCGGGATCGGGCAAGAGCTCAGTCGCCGCGGAGTTGGCCCGGCGGTTTCCGCTGGGTGCGCACATCGAGGGCGACCACATCGGCGACCTTGTGGTGTCCGGTAAGCGGCTACCGTCGCCGGAGGAGGATCGGGAGGCCGACCGGCAGCTGCTGTTGCGCGCGCGGAATGCGGCCGTGCTGGCCCGCAGCTTCCACTCGGGCGGGGTGGTTCCGGTGATCGACGACGTCGTGGTGCGCCGGGCGCACCTGGACTTCTATCTCGAGCACCTGGCCAACCTCCCGCTGCGGCTGGTGGTCCTCGCGCCGACGCCGGAGGCGGCGGGGGGGCGGATCGCGGCCAGGGACAAGAAGCTGGCCGACGACTGGTCATTCCTCGACGAGGCACTGCGTTCGGAGCTCGCGGGCGCCGGGACCTGGATCGACAGTACGTATCTGTCCTTGGCCGAGACCGTTGGCAAGATCTTGGCCGGGCAGTGAGTCGCTGTGGGGCCGGCGCGCAGCGCGCCGGCCCCACAGGCCGCTCAGCTGCCGTCGATCGCACGGATGGCTCGCAGATAGGTACGCATATGGTGTGCGCTGCGGTGCAGGAACGCTCGCGCCTCCGGCGTGTACCCCTTGCCCTGCGCGGCCTCGGCGAAGTCCTGCAGCCCGTAGCTCAGCGACTCGTACGTCTCCGCGTAGGTCGACCCGCTTAGTTCGTGGGCCACCAGCCAGTCGAGGAACTCGTCGAAGAACCGGATGGCGGGCAGCTCGATCGCCAGGTCGTTGAGCAGGTCGTGCGCGTTGCGCTCGTGGTTGACCAGCGGCCCGCCGAAGCGCACCGCATGTCCGAGGTGCTTGGCGCACGCGGCGACGAAGTACCCGCTGAAGATGTCGCCGAAGCGCTCCACTGGCGCCCCGTAGATCGGCTGGCCCATACGCAGGAAGTAGTACGCGGCCAGCGCATCGTGGTGCACGGCGGTGTTCTGCGAGTTCACCGGGCACCACGTGTCCGCGGCCAGCACGGCGGTCCCCCGCTCGTAGCCGGTGACCCGCGGCCGCACCGCGAGCCGGGTGACCGCGTCGACGTCCGGGTCGTCGAGCCACAACCCGGCGTTGACTCGCACGTCCACCGATCGGGTGGTCTCGGTTAGCTCGGTGGATGCTTCCCTTGGCCCGTAGGGGAACCCACGCGGGAAGACCCTGCATGGCTCCACGGTGAGAAGATCGCAGGCGTTGAACCAGCCGTCCGAATTGGATACGACACGCTGCTCGGTGGGGCCCGCGGCGACGATGCGGTGCTCGTCGAAGAACGGGGAGTCTACGGGCAGGTTGTCGTCATCCATCGATACGGCGAAGGCGCTGTCGTTGAGGTAGGAAAGCAGGTAGCCGATGTTGCGGCGGTTGTCGGAGTCGTAGGGGATCAGCTCCGGCACACCGAGCTTGGCCAGCAGCCGGTCCTGCTCCTCCACATCTGGCGCGACGATCGACGCGCCGCGGGCCCGGGCCCGGTCGCACGCCTGGTAGAGGGCCGCTGGAGTCTTGCGGTCCGGGATGACGACCAGGCGCGCGCCGTCCTCGGTCAGGGTGCCGGTGAACTGTTCCAGGAACTCCCCGGAACCGATCGTGGTGATGACGATGTCGACAGTGGAACCAGAAGAATCGGACAAGGGTCACTCCAGGTGGGGGATGTCCCGCCACGTGCGCAACCTTGAGGCCGCGGTGATGAGCGGGGCGCAGAGCCAGATAGACATCACGATCGCCAGTCCGACCCGGGGGCCGAACACGCTGCCCAGGCCACCGCCCACCAGCCCGCCGACGAACAGCATGCCGCGGGTGATGAACCGGACGCAGGCGACGGTCCGCTGGAGGAGATCGTCCGGGGTGCGCAGCTGCACCAGGGTGGCCTGGCCGACGGTGAACACCGCGTACCCGGCGTGGAACAGCAGGGCCCCGGCCAGGAACAGGAATAGTCCGGACCCCTTCTGGGTGAACGGGAGCAGTAGCCCGGCGGGCGCCATGACCGTCGCGGGTAGCCACACTGCCCGCGCCGTGCCCAGCCACCGGCTGATCTTGCCCGCGCTGAACGCGCCGATCAGCCCGCCGATGCCCACCGACCCGAGCAGCATGCCCAGCGTGCCCGCCGCTAGACCGACGTCGCTGGCTAGGAAGATGACCACCAGCGCCTCGTAGGCGGCGAAGCAGCAGTTGCCCACCGCCGATCCGGCAATCGAGGCCATGATGACCGGCTGCTTGCCGATGAACCGGATCGCCTCGCCCAGCTCCTCTAGCACCCCGCGCCTGCCCGAGGGCGGGGCGGCAGCCTCGATGTGCGAGCGCATCAACAGGTTCGTGACCACCGACGCGCCGAAGCCCACGGTATTGAGCAGCGGTGCTGTCTCTGGGCCGAGCACCTGCACGGTGAACCCGGCCACCGTCGGCCCGAACGCTAGCGACACCGCGCGGGCGATCTGCAGCCGGATGTTGCCATGCACCAACTTCTCTCGCGGCAGCATTTTCGGCGGCATCGACAGATACACGATCTCGTAGAACACCGTCGCGCAGCTGACCAGCACGTTCGACAGGTACAGCTGCCACAGCGCGAGGTGCCCGATCGCGGCGAGCACCGGCACCATGGCCACGATCAGGCCTCGGCCCAGGTCGGCCAGCAGCAGCACCGTACGCGGCGCCAGCCGCCCGCTGTACACCCCAGCAGGCAGGGTCAGTAGCAGCCACGGCAGATAGCCGGCCGCGGTGATCATCCCGACCTGGCCCACGCTCGCGCTCAGGGTCTGCGCCGCGAGCAGCGGGAAAGCGACCACCGTCGCCATCCCGCACAGCTGGCTGATCCCGCTGCCGATCCACAGCAGGCGAAAGTCCCGTTCCCTGATCCGGGCTGCGGCGGGCTCGGGAACGGCAATGGTGGTGCTGGACATGCCAGAGACTCGCTTCATCGTGGCGGACAGGGGCGTCCGGCGCAGGTGTCCCTGCCATCACTGCTCTGCTGTGTTCAACAGTGCCGTTATCGGCTGTGTGACCGTGTCCGGTGTGCCTGCGATGAAGGCGTTGACGGCCTCGCACGCGTCGGTGTCGCGGTACTGGACCGGGGGCGACTTCATGAAGTAGGACGACGGTGCGATGAGCGGTCCGCCGATGCCCCGGTCGAGCGCGATCTTGGCCGCGCGCACGGCGCCGATGATAACGCCTGCGGAGTTGGGGGAGTCCCAGACCTCGAGCTTGTACTCCAGGTTCAGCGGGACGTCCCCGAACGCTCGGCCCTCCAGCCGCACATACGCCCACTTGCGGTCGTCGAGCCAGGGGACGTGGTCAGAGGGGCCGATGTGGACGTCCTGGCTGCCCAGGGTGCGTCCGATCTGGGAGGTCACCGACTGGGTCTTGGATACCTTCTTCGATTCCAGACGCTCGCGCTCGAGCATGTTCCGGAAGTCCATGTTCCCGCCGACGTTGAGCTGCATAGTGCGCTCGAGGTGCACGCCGCGGTCCTCGAACAGGCGAGCCAGCACCCGGTGGGTGATGGTGGCGCCGACCTGGGACTTGATGTTGTCACCGATGATGGGCCCCCCGGCCGCAGTGAACTTCGCCGCCCACTCCGGGCCGGAGGTGATGAACACCGGCAGGGCGTTGACGAATGCCACTCCCGCCTCCAACGCGCACGAGGCGTAGAAGCGGTCGGCTTCTTCCGACCCCACCGGCAGGTACGACACCAGCACGTCTACCTGCGCCTCGTGCAGCGCCGCGACTACGTCCACCGACTCCTCGTCGGACTCGGTGATTGTCTCCCGGTAGTAGCGGCCCAACCCATCCAAGGTCGGACCCCGCTGCACCGTCACCCCCAGTAGGGGCACGTCGCAGATCCGGATCGTGTTGTTCTCTGACTGGGTGATCGCCGAGGCCAGGTCCTGCCCGACCTTTTTCGCGTCCACGTCGAACGCGGCCACGAACCGCACGTCCCGCACGTGGTACCCACCGAAATCGACGTGCATCAGCCCGGGAACGCTGGCGTCGGGCTTGGCGTCGGCGTAGTACTGCACGCCCTGCACCACAGACGCGGCGCAGTTGCCCACGCCGACGATGGCCACACGGATCTCGCTCATGAGTTCTTCCCTTCGCTGCCTGACAGGGTCTGCTATCGGGTCAGGGCGCAACCGGGGCTGACCCGGAGCGCGCCGAGCGCTCGGCGGCTAGCGCGCAGCGCAGCGCCGTGTGCGAGTCGCGCCAGCCACCCGCCGCCGGGTCGTGTGTGCCGCCCGCGACCTCAGCTAGGAACGCTGCCACCTGCGCCCGGTAGGCGTCGGCGAACCGGTCCCAGTAGCCGAGGTGGTGCGGGGTGGGCAGGCGGCCGGGAGGCAGCGCCCCGGCCGTCCCCGCGACGAGATTGCCGTGCTCGCCCAGCACCTCGGCGCGTACGTCGTAGCCCAGCGGCTGCCAGCGCCCGGCGGTGAGCACGGCCAGCGCCCCGTCGTCGAGGTGGAGCATCGCGGTGACCGTGTCGAAGTCGCCGATCTCGGCCAGCTCCGGTCGCGACAGCGCGCCGCCGTCCGCACTAACCCGGGTGACCGACCGCCCGGTGAGCCACCGGACCAGGTCGAAGTCGTGCAGCATCAGGTCGGTGAAGACCGTGCCGCTCTCGCGCAGCCGGGCGGTGGGCGGCGGGGTCATGTCGTGCGAGGCCAGCCGCAGCACGTGCACGGTACCCAGTTCGCCGGAGATGGTGCGGGCGCGCAGGTCGGCGAACCCGGGGTCGAAGTGCCGCTGGAAGCCCACCCACAGCGGTACACCGCTGCTGTCGGCCAGCTCGCCCAGCCGCTCGGTCTCGGCCAGGTCGGTCGCCAGCGGCTTCTCGCACAACACTGGCACGCCCGCGGCGACCAGCTCCTCGACCAGGGCCGGGTGGCTGGCGGTGGCGGAGGTGACCAGGGCGGCGTCGCAGCCGCGGGCCAGCAGCTCGGCCACCGACCCGACAGAAGTGGCGTCGGCGGCCTTGTGAGCCAGGGTGCGCGCCCGGTCGGCGTCGGTGTCGACGCAGACCAGCCGGTGCGGGCCCAGCGCGTCCAGGTGCTCGGTGTTCATCGCGCCGATCCGGCCGCAGCCGACGACGCCCACGGTCAGCGCGCTCACGCCCCCACCCCGCTCGTAGTCAGGACCGAGTGGGCCAGCTCCACCAGGTCGGTGTCCCGCTCCTGCTGTCGCAGCCGCTCGCCCCACCGCTTCGCGGCGCCGGCGAACGACCGTTCGCCCAGCACCTCGGCGACGCCGTGGCGCACATCCTCGATCCCGGCGCACGGCTGCGCGGAGGGCCCGGAGTACTTGTCGGTGAAGGCGAGGCGCCCGCCCGGGGTAGTGGTGCTGGTGCGTAGCAGCACTCCGGCGCCGGTGCCCTCGACCATCTGGCGGCCGTTCATCTCCTGTTCGGACATGAACGGGACCACCACAGCGGGCTTGCCGTGCGCCAGCGTGGCCAGGGTCGTGGCCGACCCGCCGTGGTGCAGCACGACGTCGGCCCAGGCCAGCGGCTTGTCGAGGCCGGTGAACCCGGCGACGGTGACGTTACTCGGCACGGTCAGGTCGCTGGTGTTGGTCAGGCCACTGGAGACGTAGACCGCCCACGGCTGGCTCGCACATGCGTCGAGGATGTTCTGCATGGCCTGCCTGCCCACCGTGCCGCCGCTGCCGATGGTCACATAAACCCGGGGCAGGTCTGACTCCGGCAGGGGCGGGCCCTCGACCGGGCGAGTCGGGTTCCAGTACATGGGGCCGGTGAAGTGCACGTCGCCCCGCACCGGAGGGCCACCCAGCGGCGGCTCCAGGTCGGGGTGGCCGGAGATCAGGGTGACCTCGCCCCAGAGCAAGTGCTCGGCGCGCTCGACCGGGCCTAGGCCCAGCTCCCGGGACACCGCGTCCCACACCGGCATGCTCGACGGGTGCGGCAGCAAGTCGCGCGGGGCCACCGTTGACCAGGGCATCCAGCCGTTGTCCCGGTGGGTGACGAAGTCGCCGTCGGCCAGCGACACCACGGGAATGCCCGCCGCCCGGGCGGCCAGCGCTGCGGTCGGGCACATGTCCACCACGACCACCGACGGTCGGTACCGCTCGATGAGCCGGGCGTCGGCGACGACCCTGGCCCGGACCCGCTCGACCCGGTGGTAGGTCGCGGCGACGGCGAACACGCGCTCGACGTCGGCGAAGGGCAAGTACGGCGGGACCGGGTGGTTGTCGCGGGGCCGGGGCGCCTCGGGGTCGGAGTCAAGAACCGGCAGGCCCGCTTCGCGCACCATGAGGCTGAGCCCGCAGTCGGCGAATGCCACCTCGTCGCCCGCCCGTGCCAGCGCCGCGGCCAGTACCAGGCAGCGCCCGGTGTAGGCCGCGCCGCCGCCCCAGCCCCAGGGGAAGAACAGGACGCGCTCGTTCACATCTCCTCCTGCTCGCTCATGCGGATGGTTCAGGCGGTCAAGCCGCCGTCGACCGCGATCACCTGGCCGGTGACGTACGAGGCGGCGGCGGAGCATAGGAACGCGACCACGTCCGCGACCTCCTCGACCCGTGCAGGCCTGCCCAGCGGAGTGCGCTCGACGACCGACCTCCGCGCCTTCTCCGGCAGGTCGTCGTGCGCGGGGGTGCCGCCGATCAGGCCGGGGGCCACGCAATTGCAAGTGATGCCGAACCGGCCGTACTCGCGGGCAGTCGAGTACGCCAAGCCGTGCAGCCCGGCCTTGCTCGCCGCGTACGCGGCCTGCCCCGGCTGCCCGCGCAGGCCCGCGACCGAGGACACCAGCACCACGCGTCCGCCCGCGGTGCGCACCATGAAGCGCACCGCGGCGCGCAGCGTGCGGAACGTGCCGCCAAGGTTGACCCCGACCTGCTCGTCGAAGTCGGCGTCGGTGGCCGCGACCAGTGGCCGGTCCCGGTGCACCCCCGCGTTGAGCACCACTGCGCCCAGCCCGCCCAGCTCGCCGACGACCTGGTCCACGACTTGGTTGCCCGCCGCCGGATCGGTGAGGTCCGCGACCACTGCGGCCGACGGGGTCCCGGTGGCGCGCAGCTCGTCGGCCAGCTCCTCGACGGCGGCGGCGTTGCTGTTGGCGTGTACCGCCACCGCGTGCCCGCAGCGGGCCAGGGCACGGGCGATCCCGGCGCCGAGCGGCCCGGACGCCCCGGTCACCAGGGCGGCTGTCATGCGCTCTCCTCCAACGGGAAGCACGTGCGGGCGATATGGTCGAAGCGGCCCTTGAGACGGTCTAGCGCGGTCGGGTCGTCCTCTCCCGGGAAGCCGCCCGCCGCGACCAGTGCCGTGCGCAGCCGCTCCAGCGATGCGCGCAGCGGCCGGGCCAGCTGCAGTACGCGCGGGTAGGCGGCCTGCGGGTCGTCGGCTTCGTGCCCGGCGATGAGCCCGATGCCCAGCCGCTTGGCCCGCACCCGCGCCTCCAGGGCCGCGGCGCGCACCTCGGCCAGCACGGGCGGCAGCGGGGTGTCGTCGTCGACGGCCAAGGCGTGGCCGTAGATGAACATCTGCGGCTGGATGTCGCCGAGTACCAGCACGTGTAGCGCCCGCGCGCTGACTAGGCCCAGGCCGGTCTCGGTCAGCTCGTCCAGCAGCGCGCCGAGCGCGGTGGCGCCGGTGCCGAAAAGGGAGCTGTCGCGCTGGAGCCGCTCGGCGAAGTACTCCGCAGCGGGCCGCTCGTCCGGCTCGTCGGTCAACTCGACCGTGCCGACCCAGGTGAACAGCTTGCAGATGGTGTCGTCAAGCCGCCAGCGGCTGCGGAAGCCGTTGGCTGGGTTGGCGTCGGTGTCGAGAACGGTCAGCACTGATTCGGGCTCCGACCAGTCGATGGCGAGCACCGCGTGGTCGTGGAAGTGGTGGCAGCCCTCGTAGACGTCGCCGGGTAGGTAGAACCGGTCCGGCAGCACCATGACCGGCTCGCCCGCGGTGACCCGCTCCAGCACGAACGGCAGGTTGCGGGTGCCGTCGTCGAATGAGGTGCGGTAGTGCACCCGGCAGCCGTCGAAGTCCTTGGCCAGGTCGCGGCCGACGGGGTCCAGAGCGCCGTTGAGCGCCCTAGCCACCGCCAGCGGGCCAAGGCCACGGAAGCGTAGCACCGCCTCGACGCAGCGCAGCACGCAGTTGAGCCCGTCCAGCGCGCGGTCGTGCCAGCCGAGCGCGCCGCGCTGGTCGAAGCGGGGCAGGACGGCCGCGATCACCGTAGCTCCTTGCCCGCCGCGTGCGCCCGGGCAACCAGGGCGTCGGCGAGCGCGCCCAGAGTCTCGAAGACCGTCCAGTCGGTCTCCTCTTCGGTGTAGGGCACGCCCCACCGCTCCTCGAAGCGGGAGAACACCACGATCAGGTCGAGCGAGTCGATCCCGATCTCCTCGAGGGTGGTGGTGGCGTCTAGACCCTCGGGCAGGTGCGGCCGCTCGGCCAGCACTATCTTGATCATCTCTAGCACGGCGCCGCGCTCGTCGGTGGCATTGTTGGCCATGGTGTCCCTCCTTGAAAGGGGTGTGTTGCAGGTCAGCTGAGGTCGTCGACGAGCAGGCCGCGGCGGACCTTGCCGCTGCCGGTGCGCGGCAGCTCGTCGACCCGGCGGATCACCGAGGGCACCTTGTGCGGGGTCAGCAGCTCGCCCGCCCGGCGCCGCAGCACGGCCGCGTCGAACTCGTCGGCGGCGGCCTCGACGTAGGCCCACACCTGGCGTGCCCCGGTTTCGCCCTTGCCGATGACGGCGCAGTCGCGCACGCCGGGCAAGCTGCGCAACGCCTCCTCTACCTCGACGGGGGAGACCTTGTTGCCGCCGACGTTGATGGTCAGGTCGGCGCGGCCGGTCAGCCGCAGCGCGGCGTCGCCGAGCACGCCGAGGTCGCCGGTGTCGACCCAGCCGCTCCTGTCGGCCAGCTGGGTCGGCTCGCCGTCGACCATGCGGACCGGGGACAGCCCGGGGAAGCGGGCCAGCACCGGGCCGGGCTCGGTGGTCCCGGCGCGCAGCCCGACCCCGGGCAGCGGCGGCCCGACGCCGCCGGTCGCGCCGTCGGGGTTGAGAGTCAGCTGGCCCAGCTCGGAGTTGCCATAGTGGTTGTGGCAGGGCACGTCCGCCCCGGTCCACAGCTGCGCCGTGGCCGCGGGCAAGGCCTCGCCCGCGCTCACGCACTTGCGCCATGTCGCCTCGTGCTGTACGCCGCCGCGGCCCCACCAGTCCAGGACGACCGGCACACTCTGAAGGATCGTCGGTTTCTCCTTGCGAACCAGCAGCTTCGCGCGCGCCGAGGTCAGCGGTCCGTCCGGCACCAACTGGCACGCCCCGGTGGACAGCACCGCCAGGGTGCCCGCCTCGATGGCGTAGCTGTGCCCGAGCGGACTGGTGGTGAGCACAACGTCGCCGGGGCCGATGCCGAAAGTGCGAGCGAAGGCGGCCGAGTTGGCCAGTGTGCCCGCCCACTCGCGGGAGATGACCTTCGGCCTGCCGCTGGTGCCGGAGCTGCTTACCGCGAACGCTGGGTCGCCGCCGGTCGACCCAGCGGGTAGCCGCCTGCGCAGGCCCGCGGCGTCCAGGACGATCTCGGCGTGGAAGTCCGCCATCGCGGCGGCCTTCTCTTGGTCCCCGGCCCGCTCTTGGAGCACCAGCACGGCGGCGAGCCCGGCGGTCAGCGCGGCGAAGTCCACAACGGACTCGGCGCGTGTGGTCATGGTCAGCGCGACCCGGGTCCCGGGCCGAAGACCGGCCGCACGCAGGTCCTTGACCCGCGCCTCGACGGCGGCGGCGAGGTCGGCGTAGGTCAGCGTCTTGTCGCGGTCGACAAGGGCGGGGCGGTGGCTGGAGTGCGCACGGATGACGTCGAGCAGGGTCTCGCTCATGCCGCTACCGCCACCGCGCACGTGTAGCCGTGCGGCCTGCCCGCGCCGATGACTGTCATCGACCCGGCACCGCCGATCGCGTCGGCGATCGCCGCCAGGGCAGCGGTTGCCCGGACATCCCCGGTCGCGGTCACCGGGCCCCGCTGGACCGGGCCGACCTCGGCGAGCACACGCGCGCCCCGGCTGCGGGCCGACTCCTCGGTTTCCAGCACCAGGAACGCCGCCCACCCGCCAGACTCGGGCGCGCCCAGCGCCTCGGCCGCGCGCGGGCTCAGCACCTCGTATGCGCCGCATAGCAGCGCGGTGTCCTTGCCGAGCCGCAGTCTGCGCCCGGCCAGCGCCAGCGCCTGCATGCCCGCGCCTGGGCCGATCAGCGTCGCGCTGTGCCCGCGCAGCCTGTGCCGCAAGCACAGCAGCGACGTCATACCGTGCGGATTGAAGTAAAGGAACGATTCCGGTGCCAGCGACGAGCGGGCGCCCGCGTCGAGTCGGGCGCGGATGGTCTCCGCGACGTGGCCCGACCCGTAGACCGAGCCGATCACGCACCCGGTCAGCGCCGGTTCCGGGCCGGTGGCCAGTGCGTCGCCCGCCACTGCGGCGACCCGCTCGGGCAGCTCCCGGCTCTCGGCGTTGACCCGGTGCCAGCCGTCCTGCCCCGCGGCGTGCGCAGCCCATAGCTCGGCCGCGTCCACAGGGCGCGAGCTGGCCGCGGTGACGACCACGGAGTCCGCGTCGCTCATTAGGGCCTCCTCAACACGAGTGCGGTGTTCATCCCGCCCAGTCCGCACGAGATCGTCAGCGCAGTGCGCAGCCCGGGGACGTGCCGTGGGGCGTCGCCGCCGACCAGGTCCAGATCGGCGAAGGCGGGGTCGATGGGCTCGGACCCCCAGGTCGGAGTGATGGCCCCGTGCACAAGCGACAGCACGCATGCCACCGCCTCCACCGCGCCCGCCCCGCCCTGCAGGTGCCAGAGCACGCCCTTGACGCTGTTGACGGGGATGCCGGGCAGCGCGTCGCCGAACACCGACCGCAGCGCGTCGGCCTCGGCGTTGTCGCCGCGCCGTGTGCCGGGGCCGTGGGTGTTGACGAAGTCGACCTCGTTGGGCTCGATCCCGGCGTCGTCGAGCGCCATCCGCACCGCCAGCTCGATCCCGTCCGCTCCCGGCGCGGCTAGGTGCCCGGTGGCGTTGGTGAGCCCGCACCCGGTCAGCACCGCGAGCGGTGTGCACGCGGTGTCGTCGTCTAGGCGCTCGATCCGCAGCACGGCCGCGCCTTCGGACAGGCCGATCCCGCGCCGCTGCGCGCTGAACGGCCTGCACCCGTTCGGGCCGAGGGTGCGCAGCGAGTTCAGTCCGAGAAACGCCAGGTCGGTGATGGCGTCCGCGCCGCCGACCACCGCAACCCTGGCCTCGCCTGCAGCTACCAGGTCACGGGCCACGCCAATCGCCGCGGCCCCGGACGCCGACGCGTTGGCGACCGTGATTGCCTCCCCACCGAGCCCGGTCCGCTGCGCGCACGCCGCCGCCAGGTCGCCCGCGAACCTGCCGGGCAGGACAACGCCCGGGTCGGTGGTCCCCAGCACCAGCGCCGTCTCCCGCACCAGTTCCTCGTCTAGGCCCTCCACGGCCTCGCGGACCGCGGTCTCGGCCAGGTCCAGCGTCCGCCACGCCCCGTCGGTGTCGTGTCCGGGCACGCGGCCCGCCGACCGCAGCGTCGCGCCCTCGACGTCGAACTCCGCCACGGCGGGCCGGTGCGCGTGCCCGGTGGCCAGGGCCTCCCACAGCGCGGGGACCCCGACGCCGCCGGGGCTGCACACGCCCAGCCCGGTGATCGCCGTTGTCATGTCCGCTCACCCCGGCTCAGCGCCAAAGCCAGGGAATTGATTGATGCCTCCTCGAGCACCGCGTCGTCGGCCAGCACGACGCCCAGCTTCTCCTCCAGCTCGCCCACGACTCCGATCAGCAGCACCGAGTCGACTCCGGCCGGGGCCAGCGGGTCGGCGTCGCCGAGCCAGGCCAGCGCCTCGTCCTCGCCGAGGCGTCGGGCCAGCCAGACCCGGACCAAGGTGCGCAGGTCCCGCTCGGTGCCCACGCTCATGCCGACCTCGCCGCTACGGTCATCGCCTCGTTCGCCGCGGCTAGGACGTGCTCGATGTCCTCGTTGGTGGTCGCCGCGCAGATGAACCAGTGGTGCGTCGGGTGCAGCAGCACCCCGCGCCGGGTCGTCTCGGCGAAGAATGCGTCCTGCAGCACCCGCGAGCGCCCTGGCTCCGGGTGGGTGAACTCGAAGAACGGCATCTGCGGCATACCGCGTACCCGCGCGGGCAGGCCGTGCCTGTCGGCGAGCTCTGCCAGTCCGTCCTGCAGCCGTGAGCCCATGACCTGCACGTGGGCCAGCTTCACACCGTCTTCTAGCTCACCGATTGTTGCCAGTGCGGCGGCCATGGATACGCTGTTGGAGTAGAACGTGGAGGAGATGTGGGTCTTGCCCACCATCGCCATGACGTCGGCGCGTCCGGTCAGCGCGGACACCGCCCAGCCGTTGGCCATCGCCTTGCTGAATGTCGCCAGGTCGGCGCGCACCCTGTAGAGCTCCTGCGCGCCGCCTAGCGCCATCCGGAACCCGGACCGCATCTCGTCGAACACGACCAGGGCATCGTGCTCGTGCGCCAGGTCGACCGCGCCCTGCAGGAACCCGGGCCCGGGAGCGTCGAGCTCAAACGGCATCAGCAGAAGGCAGGCCACCTCGCCCGGATGCTGCTCGAACACCGCGCGCAGGTTGTCCAGGTCGTTGTACTGGAACGTGTCCACGTACCCTTGCACCGGGCCCGGGATGCCGCCGGGGCGCTGCGCGGCCCAGTCGTGCCAGCCGTTGTAGCCCCACCGGATCACCCGGTCTCGGTCGGTGTAGGCGCGGGCGAGCCGCACTGCGGCGCTGGTGGCGTCGGACCCGGTCTTGAGTAGGAACACCCGCTCGGAGCCCGGGATGATCTCCACTAGCTTCTCGGCCAGCTCCACGTGCGCCCGCTTGCGTAGGCTAATGGAGAAGCCGTCGGCAATCTCGCGCTGTGCCGCTGCGGTCACTGCCGGGTCGGCGTGGCCGAGGATTACGGTGCCGTAGGCGAGGATGAAGTCCAGGTACTCGTTGCCATCTACGTCCCAGACGCGCGCGCCTTTCCCTCGTTCACCGAACACGGGATAGGCGCCCTCGACCAATCGGTCGCGGGCGATCACATAGTCCTCTTCGGAGAGTGTGGCGTCGACGAACCTGCCGCGGGCCAATAGCTCCACCGAGGTGTCGAGCCGGAGCCCTCCGACGACGTCGGTCACGGTGCGGTCCCCTTTCCGAAATACGTTCCTTGCGCTCATCGGTGCTATTCGGGGTCTCAGAGCACGACCGGGCCGGAGCGGGTACCGCGCACGAGCTTGCCGGGCAGCGCACCGGTCCATTTGCCGTCGCGGTAGGTCACCTGGCCCGCGGCGATCGTGTAGTCGTAGCCGTCCGCGCGCTGGACCAACCTGCCGCCGCTCGCCGGCAGGTCGTGCACGAATTCCGGGGCGCGCAGTGTGAGCCGGTCCAGGTCGATGATGTTGATGTCGGCGCGGTAGCCAGGCCGCAGCAAGCCGCGGTCGCACAGGCCGTAAAGCTGCGCGGGCTCGAAGGTCTGCTTGCGTACCACGTACTCCAGCGGCAGACGCTCACCGCGGTCGCGGTCGCGGACCCAGTGCGTGAGCATGGACGTTGGGGTGCTGGCGTCGCAGATAAGCCTGCAGTGCGCGCCCGCGTCGCTCAGGCCTAGCACCACCTGCGGGTGCAGGAGCATCTCCCGGATCGGGTCTAGGGTGAACTCGGAGTATCCCAGCAGCGGGCGGAAGACCATCCCGCTGGTCTTCTCCGAGGTGAGGAAGTCATAGATCAACCCCTCGGGGCTCTGCCCGCTCCGCTTGCCGATCGCGTCAAAGCTCTCCTCGGCAGCGGGCTCGTAGTTCGGCGACAGAGAGTCCATCGGGAAGTGCCGCTCGTAGCCCTGCAGGAATAGCGCCGACCGCGGGTCGGGGTTCTCCGGTGACTCTCCGAGGATCCGCTCGCGCAGCCGCGGGTCGCGCATGGCCACCCGGCGCTTCGCCGCGGGCAGGTGCGCGATCCTCTTGTACGAAGGACGCTTGTGGAACGGATGCGTCGAGTCGAGGCTGATGATCACGCTGAACGGCCTGCCCGCCACCTGCGCATGTAGATCCGCGCCGCATGCGACCGCGTCCTCGGCGATCTGAAGCAGCTCGCGCCACCCATCGGGGTCGTTGTCGTTCTGGAACAGTCCGAACGTGATCGGCCTGCCCACCGCCGCGGACAGCCTGCGCATCCACTTGATCTCCCCGAACGGGTCGTCCACCTTCTCTCCGCCCGCGCCCAGCGGCACCAGCTGGAACACGCCTGTGCCGGCCTCGCCGAGCACCCCACCCAGGGCGAACAGTTCGTCCTCGGTGGCGAACGTGCCAGGCACTGGGCGGCCGGTGATGGCCAGGTGGGTCAGTGTGCGCGAGGTGGAGAACCCGATCGCGCCCACCGCCAGGCCTTCGCGGACCAGGTCACACATGCGGCGCAGGTCGTCCTCGGTCGGGGGCTCGTTGTTCGCCCCGCGCTCGCCCATGACGTAGGCGCGCAGCGCGCCGTGCGGAACCTGGGCGGCCACGTCGATCGCCCGGGACACCCCCGACACCGCGTCCAGGTACTCCGGGAAGGTCTCCCACTCCCAGGTGATGCCCTCCGACAGGGACGCGCCCGGGATGTCCTCCACGCCTTCCATCAGCCCGATCAGCCAGTCCTGCCGGTCCGGATGGGCCGGGGCGAACCCAACCCCGCAGTTGCCCATGACCACCGAAGTCACGCCGTGCCAACAGCTCGGCGTCAGCTGCGGATCCCAGCTGACCTGACCGTCGAAGTGCGTGTGGATGTCGACGAACCCGGGCACGACCAATCTGCCCTCGGCGTCGATCTCCGTGCTGCAGCGCTCGCCGCGCAGCCTGCCCACCCGGGTGATCACGCCCTCGTCGACCGCGACATCGGCCAGGCGGCCGGGGATGCCGGAGCCGTCAACCACGGTGCCGTTGCGGATGATCAGGTCGTGCATGTGCTCAGTCCTTCCGACGGTCGGTCGGCGTGAAGATCAGGTTCTGGTACTCGTAGGCGTCCCGAGGCACGTGCGGCACCAGCTCGCCGCGGCGCAGCTCCCAGGGCCGGTAGCTCGCGGCGACCACCTGGTCCACTAGCTCCCGGCTGCTCGGCACGCCTGCCACGTCCAAGTCGCCCACCTCCAGCGACAGCACGGGCCGGTGCTCGGCGAGTACCCCGCACATCCCGGCGAGCACATGCGCCTCCGCGCTCTCCGCGTCGATCTTGACGAAGTCCGGGGCCAGACGGTGCTCGCGCACATGGTCGTCGAGCGCCACCGCGCGAACCGCCAGCGACTCGGTCGGGATGCGCTCGCGCACCGCTCCGGGCAACCGCGCCTCGAATGCCGAGTTGTACGCGCTGTAGCCCAGACCGTGGTCCTGGAACGCCAGCTCCGTCTGCGCCGACCACACCGCGGCCGCCACGACCGTGGTGTTGAGGCATCGCGCAGCGTTACGGCGCAGGACCGACAGCGTCGATGGTGTCGGCTCGAACGCGACCACCGTGCCAGTCGGGCCGACCAGCGCACTGGTGAGCAGTGTGTAGTAGCCGATGTGTGCACCCACATCCAGCACCGTCGCGCCCGGCCTGAGATGGCCCAGCAGGTATGCGGTTAGGTCGTAGTCGACGAACCCGTTGCGGCGCAGCGCGATCGATACCTCTTCGGGCAGCGCGATGGTCATCGGCTGCCCCCAGAAGGTCCGCGTCGTCGACGGCCTGCCCACGCCCCGGTGCCGCCGGGCGCGCAGGCTTCCCGTGGTGGGGAATGTCGTCCGGATCGGATGCCGCAGACGCCGGGCCGGGCCCGGCGCCGCCCGCCGGTCTAGCTCCACGCGCCACCCGGCGCGCCCGGCGGTCACCGGCCCATCTGCTCGGGCACGGCCGCGAGCGGGGCCTTGGCGGTCTCCAGGTGCTTCAACTCGGCCTCGACCATGATCCGTGCTAGGTCGCCTGCCCTGGTCTGCGCGGTCCAGCCGAACGCAGCCTCGGCCTTGCCGGAGTCGCCAACCAGCGCGTCCACCTCGGACGGGCGCAGGTAGGCGCTGTCGTGCGCCACGTGGTCGCGCCAGTCCAGGGCGACGTGCCCGAAGCAGTGCTCGGCGAACTCGCGCACCGTGGTCGCTACGCCGGTGGCGAGCACGTAGTCGTCGGGCTCGTCGAGCTGCAGCATCCGCCACATGCCCTCGACGTACTCCGGCGCATACCCCCAGTCGCGGATCGCATCCAGGTTGCCCAAGTACACCCGGTTCTCCAGGCCTCGGGCGATACGCGCAGCCGCCCGCGCGATCTTGCGGGTCACGAACGTCTCGCCGCGGCGCGGGGACTCGTGGTTGAACAGGATCCCGTTGACCGTGAACATGCCGTGCGCCTCGCGGTAATTGCGGGTCATCCAGTAGCTGTAGACCTTCGCCGCGCCGTAGGGGCTGCGCGGGTGGAACGGCGTGCTCTCGTCCTGCGGAGGGGGAGTGGCACCGAACATTTCCGACGACGACGCCTGGTAATACCGGGTCTCTGGCCGCGACATCAGGATCGCCTCCAGCAGCCGGGTTGTGCCCATGCCGGTGATGTCGCCGGTATTCTCCGGCTCGTCGAAGCTCACCCGCACGTGCGACTGCGCCGCCAGGTTGTACACCTCGTCTGGGCGCACCTTGGCCAGCAGCGTGACCAGCCTGCTGGCGTCGCTGACGTCGCCGTAGTGCAGGAACAGCCGTCTGCCCGCGTCGTGCGGGTCCCGGTAGATGTGGTCGAGCCTGCGCGTGTTGAACGTCGAGCAGCGCCGCACGACCCCGTGCACCTCGTAGCCCTTGTGCAGCAACAGGTCGGCGAGGTACGAGCCGTCCTGTCCGGTGATTCCGGTGATCAGTGCCCGCTTCACCGCACACCTTCTCCCAGGGGGACGAAGCCGGGGTTGAACCGCTCGTGCACATACACCCGGCCCGCGAACCCGCAATCGATGACGTACTCCTTGCTCACGCACTCGCCCCTGTTCCCACCCAGCGGCCAGGTGCCGCGCGCGGCACCCAGCGGATCGCGCCGGGCGGTCACACCGATCCGGCGCAGGTGCGGGCCGAGCAGCTCTTCGTCCGGTGGTATTAAGCGGGCCGCGCCCGGGCCGCCGATCACCACCCGGTTGACGCTGATGACGTCGTCGGCGGGGGTGAGGATGCGAGAGATCCGGTCGACCACGATCTCCTCGGGTTCCACACCTAGGAGGTGGCAGCCGATCTCTGGAACATCCCCCGCGCTGACCTTCCGTTGCCTGGTGACTTGCACGCTTAGCCGCGCCCCGATCAGCGCTTCGAGCAGCACGGTCGTCGACCCGTCCGCGCACACCAGCATCCGCGTGTGCGGGGGTGCCGTGGCGAACTCCCGCAGCCGCTCGTCGGGTGCACGGCCGTTACTTGCCGCTCGATCGACCAAGTGCATGCGGACTCCATCCGTGGGCGTCGGGTGTCGCAGGTCTGTGAAGGGGGTTCGACTGCGCGTTGTAGTGCGGTCAAACACCCAGGTTCAGGTAGGCGGCCAACTCCTCTAAGTCGGTCAGGCACGCCCGCACCGCCCGCGCGGCGATCTGCGCGCAGTGCCCGGGGAACCCGTTGGCGATCGCGCCTTACTTCCGCGCTGCCTAGGGCCGCAGCCAGCGCACCAGCAGCCGCCCGGTCTTGATGTACCGCGCCGGGTAGACCCAGTGCCCAGCCGGGGTCGGCGCTCACGGGCTCCTGGACTGCCGGGGCTGACTCCGGCATCGCGGCCAGCGCTCGCGGCCGCACATCCTGCGTGGTCGACTGGGAGATCCTCGCCACGCGCGACCTGCCGCAGTGAGGCACCCGGGTTACGGCGCAGGTTCCCTTCAGCCGCGCGACGGTTCGCGGTGGTATCCGCCAGCCATACCCGGCCGTCGACCCCCACCTGGGCCACACGCTGAGCCCCGGGCAACTCTCGTCGCGGCCGGGCTACGGTCTGTTGGGCCGGGCCAGTCACCCGCGCCAGCGTCCGGCCCGACATCGGTGGGAAGCTGCCGATGATCCGCCGTGGGGCAGAAGCGCGCTCCTCCCGGCTCAACGGCAGCTCCTGTTCGACGGTCGCCTTCACCGCGTAGAAGGACGCGTCGTTGGCGCTACCGGAGAAGTCCAGTACCCGGGCCGCAGCGTCGCTGGGCTCCACCCGCGTCAGCTGCCGGCCCATCCAGCCGACCATTCGCATCGTCTCCCGGCGCACCGTGATGGGTGGGAACTCGCCCCCACCCATCGCCAGCACCCGAACGTCCTCAGAGTCCTCCCCTCCCAAGCGCGGCGAGTCTCCCGGCAGCAGCGCCGCCACGCGCATAAGTTCGCACTCCGTTCTGACCCGCCGGTCCTCGACGGACGGGACATCGTGTGCTCCGGCCATCCCGTGCCTCCAGTCTTCGCGAATCAGAACTTGGGAATCACCATCTAAAAGATCACAGGACAGGACAAGGGTTGCCCGGTTGCCCTGTGCGTCGGGCAACTAGTAGTGCCGCTTCCGACAACGTTCGCCCGCTTTGGCGATGCCAAACATGCTGGTCACGGGCGTGACTCGCCCCGCTTGGGCAGGTCGACGTTGGCGGATCCGACACTAGGCAATCCCTGCCCGACGGAGTCCGGGGATCGTAGCGAGAGACCACGGAAGAAGCGCCGTTGGTGGCTAGCGCGCTCGCGAGGGAGCCGACGAACCGGGAGTTCCGCGTCGCGGGTGAAATTTTCGCGGATGAGGCCTTCGTAGGGCGACCTCGAAGCAGATGATGTCGCCGATGGTGGTGCCAGCGACGTCATCTGTGGGAAATATGCGCTGCAACTGAACCCGCGACAGTCTTGGTTCGATCTTAGTCGACAGTGATTTTCGGCCAGCTTTCGGGCCGCATTGTCGGGGCCTTGACGCTGCCGATCGGATAGGTGCGTGCACCGTCACGGGATTCAGTCCTGCGTAGGATTTCGCTTGGAGATTGTCATCGCGTTGCACGATTTCCCCACGCCGACACCGTCTCTCGGAGTGCTCGACAATCATGGCTCTCGGATGTCCTCTGCAGCGCATAGGGTTGACCAATGTTGGCTCTTGCCTGGTCACCCCGTGTGGCGAACGCCCCTGATCCTTTAACGTCGCGACCGAGTAGAGAGGACCGCCATGGCAGCACGTCTGATCCGGACGACCGTGGGCATCGTGGGTGCGGGGCCATGCGGGCTGATGCTCGCGCACCTGCTGGCCCGCGCCGGGATCGACTCGGTCGCGGTGGACATCCGCACCCGGCAGCGGATCGAGTGCACGCCCCGCGCGGGCATCCTCGAGGAGGGCAGCGCCCGGTTGCTCGCCGAGTCCGGCGTATCCGACCAAGTGCACAGCCGCGGCACCCCGCACGGCGGCATCGAGTTGCGCTTCGGCGGCGAAAGCCACCGCATCGACTTCGAGGCGCTGGTGGGCGGACGCGTCTGGCTCTACCCGCAGACCGCAGTGTTCGCTGATCTAGCCGACGCTCGGGTCCGCGACGGCGGCGACATCCGCTTCGGCGTCACCGACGCTCGCGTGGTCGACCTGGCCCGCGACCGCCCAGGGATTCTGTTCGCTGACGCTGACGGGGTCGACCATGAGGTCCGCTGCGACGTCCTCGTCGGCGCGGACGGCTCGCGTGGGGTCTGTCGCGGCTCGGTGCCCGAGCGGGCGCGGACCCACTATTTCCGGGAGTACCCGTTCGCCTGGTTCGGTGTCCTCGTCGAGGCCCCGCCCAGCGCGCCAGAGCTGGTATATACCCACTCCGAGCGCGGGTTCGCACTGGTCAGCCAGCGCAGCGACACCGTGCAGCGCCTGTACTTCCAGTGCGACCCCGCCGAGGATCCCGCCGACTGGTCTGACGGGCGAATCTGGGCCGAGCTACAGGACCGCGTGCACGGCCGTGACGGTTTTGGGCTGAGGGAGGGGCCGGTCATCGAGAAGTCCGTGCTCCCGTTCCGCAGCTTTGTGTGCGAGCCAATGCGCTATGGCTCGATGGTGCTCGCCGGGGACGCCGCGCATACGGTCCCGCCCACCGGGGCTAAGGGACTAAATCTGGCCCTAGCCGACGCCCGCGTGCTCGCTGAGGTCATCGAGCGCGTCGTCGCCAAGGGCGACCGGAACCTTCTTGACGATTACGGCACGCAGGCGCTGGACCGGGTCTGGCGGGTACAGCACTTCTCCTACTGGATGACCACCATGCTGCACTGCGCGCCGGGCGCGAGCGACTTTGACGTGCGCAGGCAGCGCGGTGAACTGGAAGCCGTCACAAAATCTACTTCTGCATCCGCGTACCTCGCCGAGTCGTATATTGGCGCATGTTTTGATGTTCCACGCAGACTGTAAAATCGCGTCGCACCGGCGATGCGGCCCACGTTGGGGGTTATCCGACGGCGGCGTCCTCAGCCGCTGGCTCATCGAACCCACCGCCGGCCTCTACGCCGGCCCCTTCTCCGCCCGCGTCCAGAGAGCCGACCACCCTGGCCGCGGATCGACTACCCAATGTAATCGAAGTGCTTTCGCATCCGATAGGTGACAGTATGATCTTTATTTCATGGGCCCGCCGGGGCATGTGTGCGCATTGTGTGCGCGGATGCTCCGGCACGGCGCAGCATCTGCCGGCACGTTCCGGCACGGAAAAGGCCGCGACCTCGGATTTTGTAGCACGGCCCGGTATGCTCCGGTATGCGGTATTCTGTCTTGTAATCGAGCGGCTAGGGGTTCGAGTCCCCTCGCCGGCTCCAGACAGATAGCCCCTGACCTGCGGTTTTACAAAGTCAAAGATCATTTTGACAAGATCAAATCGGGTTGGTGTGCGCATGGTGTGCGCATTTCGCGTTGGCGTGCTGGGAACGATCTTGTTTTGGGTGTCGCCTTTGTCCGTCTAGGCCGGGATCTGAGGGCCCGCCACCGCCCCGGTGGCGGTTACTTTCTGTTACTTTCCTGGGGTTCTGGGGTGGGTGGGGTGCGGTAAGAGCGTTGCATGTCGGCTGGCGGTGGCTCATCCGCGCACCCTGCCCCGGGGTTACGCTGCGTGGGGATCGGGCGTGCACGGGGCCGTTGGGGGCCGTGGCGCCGTCGTGGACGGGAACGTTCCCGGTGGGGTGGGTGGTCGGTTATCCCGCGGCGCGGTACACGTCAGCGGGCCGCGCTGGGTTCCCGTGGCGTCGGGACGATTCCTGCCGCCATCCGCCGCC
>NZ_KB891254.1 GCF_000373365.1 Parafrankia discariae | reverse complement strand
CGCCTACCGGGTCAAACGCCCAACAGATACCGGCACCCGCCATGATCGGCCACCTACGATCATCCTCGCCCGCGCGGCTTAACTAAGCGGTATTGGGCTATGACACCTATCATGCGGGGGAATCTGCGTTGCCATTCGGCGTCGAGAGCGAAGACGTCTCCTCTCCGACCGATGGCGCCCTTGCACAAACAGCAGGTGAGGCTAAAGCGTGGACTGGGCACGTGATCCTCTCCGACTCGCTCAGCTAATCCGCCAGGTCCGGACGCCATTCACGGATGTCGTCGTCGAAGTCGCCGTCACGCACATCACGCAGCGCGGCGGCGTAGCCGATCTCGATGGCCTGAATGAGCATGTCTGCGACGTCGGCAGGCATGTCCGGGTCACCGTACTCTGACCACAGGTTCGCCACCGCCTCCCGCGCTGCGGAGACATCGGTCGGATCGTTGACCAGGATGGCGTACAGGCCTTGCATGTCTTCGATCCAGCTGTCGAGCTGCTTCCGGGTTGGTGCCACCATGAGGACCAGTGTCCGCTTTGCGGCCCGTCCAACGCCGAGCGGGGGCCGGGCCGTGAGCGACACCATGCTCGAAGTGACCAGCAGCGCCGAGCGGCGGGCTACCCAGCGGTGCTGCTACGAGAACACCTGGCCGCAGAGATCGACCGCGACGAGCTGAAACCCGCCGCGAGCGTATCGGGAATGATCTCACCCCTATCCGTCGATCACGGTGACTCCGGATTCCTGCGCCCAGGCCATGTAGTGATTACGCCATCGAATCGGCAGCCACCCACCACGCCGAATCTCGCCGTCACGAGTGATCTGCGACGGCTCAGCTAGACCGAATTCCTGGAACAACGCGGCGACGAGAGTGTGAGTAGCGGTGACAAGCGAAGGGCCATCCACGGCCAAATCATCAATTGAAGCCACTCCGTCTGCCACGGGAGGATAGTCAAGTCTGGCATTTCCGAGCTGACTAGCGAACGTGCCGATGCTCGCCAGGCTAAGATCACCGCCAGTTGTCTCGATTTGTGCCTGCACGGCAGCAACACCGCCGGTTGCCGCTCGATCACGTGCGTGGCGCGCCAAGAATCGTAGGCTCCCGAGTATGGCGTCAACTACGTCCTCGTCAGATACCTGATAGCTTGCATCCGCTGGAACTTCCCTGGATTCGACCGGAATGGCTACGGTGCCAGCTCCAGTGGAATGCAGGATACACGCCGGTTCCCTCACCGACGAGTATCCGCCGTGAGCGATAAACCGACCCCTTCTCAGATAGTGGGACACCAAGGAGCTCTTCTTGCTTCCCCCTACGAGCGGGAGATCTCCCACGACCTCCGACCTGAAGGAATTGAAAGAATCCGCATCCACCCGAAAGTAACCGGGAATGTCCGGAACGAGCGAGATAATAACCCGGACTCCATCGTAGATCGACTCATTGGCGAGAAGTTTCATCAGTTCCTCGTGCACCATTTCCAGCTCGCCTTTTTGTCTCCCGAAGCCTATGAAGCGATTCCTATACGCCTGCGAGACCTCCATCTCCGACAGGTAGGTTGTGGTAGTTCCGGAGCGGCGAGGATACGTCAGTGCACCGCCTGATCCAGTAACCGCGTGGGGCCCGGAGGGGCTCCACGGAACGGCGATGAGCAGGAACCCCCGACCGGGATCATCGGGGTTCTCCACACTTCGCGCCTCGGCAGCGGGGCGGGGATAGATCCATGAAGAGACGACGTCGTCAACCCACCGTTTGTGGCCATCGGTGATCGGCACATCCGCGACCCTCGCTGCGCGAGCCTGATCGTCCTCGCCTATCCCGACGATAAGGAGGCCTCCGGCGCTGTTGGCCATGGCCGCGACGTCTTTTGCCAATTCGAACCTCTTGCGCTCCTGGGCATCCCTGGGCGTCCCGGGTGGAAGCTGGTAGTGGCCGACCTTGAAATCCAGATCTGGCGCTTCGGGCGCCTGGGCTCCGACCAGGCCAGCCACTTGCGCATACGAAGCTTGGTCCCATCGCAATCTGAGGAGCGATTCGAGCCGAGGCGAGCGAAAGGCCGTCATGGCCACGATCTTGCCACTTGATCCAGATCCGTCGTCGGGAGAGGCGACTGTGCCGCGCGCTTGCGGAGGCCGTGACCATCTTCGAGTCCGCTCAGGTCGGCCTGCGTGACGCCGCCTCGCAGATGGTCCAGGCCATCGTGACCGGGCTGGAGGCGCGCACCCGCGCGGCGGCTGGGGACGCCGCCGGCTTCCGGGCCACGTTCGCTCGTGGCACCGCGATCCTGGACAGCGCCCGCGCGGGTGACGGCCCGCCGTGGGCCTACTGGATGGCCGAGGGTGCCGAGTTCCCGATGGTGCTGGAGAACGGCCGGGGGCTGATGATGGTCGGTGAGCCACACCGGGCTGTCGAGGTCCTGACCGCGCAGCTCCCTGGGCTGGCCGACTATCCACGCGACGTCGTGCTGACGCAGGCGTACCTCGCTGAGGCGCATCACCTCGCTGGCGACCAAGACGAGGCAGCGACGTTCGCTGACCTGGCTCGGTCTGGTCTGGCAGGTGGCGTTCAGTCGCCGCGTACTGCGGCGGTCCTGGGCAGGCTTGCCGATGGTCTCGCCCACAGGCCACGCGGCGACTGACCCGGCACGGCCACTCGCCCTCTCGCCCCGGGGGGCTCGGCGCAGCGCCTATACGACGGCGATCGGTTGACGGCAAGCCAAGATCGGACGGACTCGGACATTCGGTTTCGCGGGACGCCCGGTCGCCCCGCTCGGCGGACGGCTGCCGCCAGGTAGCAGATCGTGTACCCCCATGACCCTCGACGAACCCTGCGGGCTGGGCAGGCATGTAGCCGGCGTCGGTAGCCGCACCCGGCGTTTACCGACGCCGGCCGCTGTCCCGGCCGGCGGCTCGAGCCTGTGCCACCAGGGCAAAACAGCCCTGAGCGACAGTTCTCCAACCTGTTATACGGCGGCTACCCTCGCTCGGAATGCGGCAGCAGATCTGGCTCCGTCCCGATATGGCAGCGACTCTGGCGCGTCCGCGGAATGTCCGCACACATCCGATTTCGATAGATCACAATGAGATCGGACGACAAACGATATCCAAACCAGGAGGGGTAGTCAGTGCTTGCGAATGAGACTTCCAGCAGCGTGTCGCGGCGGGCTGTTCTGGCAACGGGCCTAAGCGCGGCGGCTGTTGCCTCAACCGTGATATCGGCAACACCGGCCGCGGCATGGACATTGACGAATCCAATTCAACAGGACTGGCGCTTCTGCAACAGATGCTTCAGCTTGGTGCGAATTAACCTCGACCCAATGGTCGGAAATGCATGCTCTGCCGGCGGCGTGCACGTTGTCCAGGGATGGAAATTCCATCTTCCATACACCACTAGCAATATTAGACACGCCGGCGAAACCTCGGAACGGCAGAGCGCCTGGATGCAATGTGCAAATTGCGCGGTCCTGTACTACGACGATTTCCGTGGACCATGCGCCAACAGCGCATACGGCCACGACTTCGTTCGCATTGTTCAATATCTTATGCCTCATGACATCAACCCGCAGCCAGCCTATACCCAGGCCGCATGGCGATTCTGTTTCAAGTGCAGCTCAATGTATTTCGACGGATATCAGCCCAACCGAGGCATCTGCCCGGGAAACTCAGGCTGGGGGCATGCCGCAGCCGGATACATGTTCCAGATCCCCGTATATTCATACACCTGACAGATTGTCCGGCAAACAGACTCAGTTATCGAACTCGACGCTGGGGTGGAGTTTCGTGCGCGATGATCTGGCGGAGGTGGAGGCCCGCGTAGCATCCGAGTGTACGAGCGCGCCCGGGTCGCCGAGGCCCCGCCATGGGCGTGTACTGGATGGGCGAGGCGGCCGATTTCCCGATGTGCCTGGAGAACAGCCGGGCCCTGGCGATGGTCGGCGAGCCACGTCAGGCGATCGGTGTTCTCACCCCGAAGGTCGCCGCGATGGCTGACTATCCGCGCGACGTGGTGCTGACGCAGGCCTATCTCGCCGAGGCGCATGCCGCAGCCGGCGACGCCGACCAGGCAGCGAGCTATGTTGCGCAGGCGAGTGCTGGACTTGCGGCTGGAGTGCAGTCCCCTCGGGCGGCTGCGGTGCTGGCAGGCATTCCGACGGGAGCCTGACGACCACGACCACCCGGTACCCGCTGTTTCTGGTCATCACGGCCCGCAGACTTCTCGCGGTGGCGTGATCTCAATGCCGGCCGCCACCGCGATTCTCCGCGCCTATCGGTTCACCTTCAGCTCGACGCGCAGGTCCAAGAGAGGCCGTGCTCGCCCGGCATCCCGGCGTGACCCGCCGGGCGTACAACCACCCTCTCTGCCCCGAGCCGTGGATGCAATTCCTGCATACAGCTCACAGATGTCCTCCTCTGTAGTTGAGGAGGGCGGCGGCATCGATCTTGCCCAGACCGAACCGAGGGTTCCACACCGGACCGGTCACCTGATCTCTGCGGGATGTGACCCGGAACCGATGCCGAATTTCCTCCGGGGTGAGCTTTGGTTCCCGTTGCAGCATTAGCGCGATAAGGCCAGCAATGAACGGTGCTGCCATGCTGGTGCCCTGGATCGTGATATACGGCGCGGTCGGGTGGATCAACTCCGCATAGTCAGGTCTCATAGCCATTTCGCTGCCATCGGCCAGAGCGGCAGTAATAAATTGCCCTGGGGCCGCGATGTCTGGCTTAAGAATCCCCGCGCGAGTCGGTCCCACGCTAGAAAAACCGGACATGTGGCCGACGGTGAGTCCGGCAGAGTTAACATTACCGAGCCTGCCTAGGTAGCCGGTCTTACTGATAGAGGAACCGACAGCGATGCAGCGCTCCGAGGTGGCCGGAGTACCAACAGAGTAACCTGGAGAAGGCCGACGGAATATATGTCGGGACGTGTAGGGATTTGCAGTTTCCGCCCAGGCATGCACCTCTCCATGCATGACGGTGAGCGGTCGGATCCGAATCGACCAGACGTCGTCAATCCTGCCGCCGGCAAGCTGAACAAATAGGTTTTGGTCACGATTTATAGGATTTTCGATAAAGTCGGCCCGAAAGGCGCCATCGGCGGTCGTTACAATGTCGCCAGTCGGTTGATGCGAAATACCCCGGGGCGTTTCAACAAAGATGTCTACATCGTCCCCTCTAGGGATCCATACGTCGACGTATTCTAGATTTGTGTCGGAGATTCGGAACGGTATGACAAGATCTTGTCCTTCTACAAGTTGACCTTGGGAATGTATCGCGTCCTCGCCTTCATTACCGGCCGACACAACGACTATCCGACCTGGTCCACTTTGTCGCATTATCGCAAGTTCGAGCGCCGAAGTCCCATCATGCGAACCAAGATTGGTGCCAAGACTCAAGCTGACAACGGCCGGCCGACCTGCAGCGAGGTTAAACGCATCCGCGATCCCTCTCATTGTATGGTCGTCGTATAGTGGTTCGCTGCGTACGGCCATGATCGCAGCATTGGGAGCTACACCGCGGTACTGGCAGCCGGCGGCGCCTCGGCCATTGCCTGCGGCAATGGAGGCGCAGTGCGTTCCGTGTCCTTTAAGGTCTCCTTCCGGGATCTTATTTGACCCAGTCAACGCACCGTTAATATCATTCTGACTATAGATTTCATAGGTAGTACTGGTGGCTCCGTTGAGTCGGTGGGCGTACACGAATTTTTCGATACGGCTTGACTCGTTGTCGTGACAGAAGTCGGGATGACTCCAGTCAACCCCGGTATCGACGACCGCAACGAGCACGCCATCACCGGTAAGCCCACCGGGAATTCTCGCTAGCGCGTCGTCCAGCCCTGTGGCCGCTCCGCGTGCTTTGTCCATTTTGGTATGCAGAATTCGCGGAGCCTCTACTCGCACCGCCCAAGGTTTATCATCAAGTTCCGCGAGTGCGGACGGAGGGACCAGGCCAAGCAGGACCGCAAAAGCGCCATCATTTGTGGCGTCGTTTGTTCCATCGCTTGGCACCCTGTCGCCATGTTCTCTGATCCAGGCGTCAGCGGCGCCGATCCCGTCGGAGTGTGTCACCAACTTAATCGGAAGCGTGGTGGGAATCGGTGGTGGGACGAACTCCTTCGGGGCCTCAAATCGTGGTGAAGCGGACAGGGCGTGAGCGAGGAGCCGGGCGGCAGGAGACTCGTCCGGTGGCTCCGGGGCTGTGGCAGCGCTAGTCATCGACGTGAGCATCGCGTTGAGCTTCGTTCTGACTGCTTCCATGACAGCTCCCACTCGGGCGCTTGAGATATGGACATCTCGGAAATTCGCGGCATGGACGTACTGTGGCTACGCCACCCCACCTCCCAGTTGTGATGTTCTCATTACTCAAGGTAGCCGACAAGTCGGAGTGATGCCTGACGATTACTGTCATCGGGGGTATGACTGGCGCGACTCCTCGATGCCGATCAGCCATGGCTGCTCGGCGGCGCGCACTAAAGCAGCGGGGGTAGCGATCCCAACAATCGACTCCGCTCCTGGTGTTTCGGCTGGATCAGGCGGGACGGTCACGCCGAGTGCGGCGAGCTGATTCGAAACATCGGTTAGATCGACACCGAAGGCGAGCCGAAAGATCACCGTGCGACGTTCATCACGCAGTGCATCCTCACACCACCGGCGCAAATTAGGGGAAAGTGGTCCGCGATAAGGCTTCATAACTCATATAACGATACTCGCTCGCGCACCCAGGGTAGGCGTGCTAGCAGGGCAACAAGTGCCCCAGCTGCCGCGGCGGCCCCATCATGATTCGCAACCAGCGTCGATCGGACCATCGGGCTGCTTCCTCGTTGTCGGCCATAGGCAGGTTGTACGCCATCGGGTGACCGGGTTGTCTCGATCGGTGGCATTCAGGACGGTTGCCGATTATCGGCGCGCCGGGATACACCCCCGCTGCAGTCCGACGCGCGGTCAGAGTAGGTGCGGTGCGGCGGCGCTGGTGTTGACCTTCCGTAAACGGATCATCCGGCGTCAACTGGGTCGAAGGCTGCCCTTCGTCCAGACGAGGTCACGGGGGGTCGTACAAACCTGGATGATGTCATACAAGTGGTACCGCCAGCCGTGTGCATGATCCCGCCATTTTTCGAACGAGGCTGCCCTGGTCGACCGGGTACTCGATCAGCTCGACCCCTGGTTCGTGGCGGACCGGGAGGTTCCCGGGACGCACTGCTCGAACCGCCGGCTCCGCCTAGACGCGGTCCTGCGTCCGCGTGACCCATCGGCCTGGAGGGACGACGCCCGGCGTTCGGCGTCGAGTTCAAGATCGCTGCACAGCGGTCGTTCGACACCATGAACTTCACCCGATGGGCCGCCCAGGCACTCGACTACACCCACACCGACTGGGACGGGTACGGACGGCTGTGGGTGTTCACCTGCCCGTCCTTCCTCGCCCCATTCACCGGCGACCACTGGGGATTCGGCCCGGATCTCGCCGCCCGCCTCCTGGGCCGATTCGGAGTGGGCGAGCTGTGCCTGCTGGACCAGGAGGGATGGGCGCTGATGGTGCATGGCACCCATGCCCTGTGGACGCAACGCCTTGGCGTGCACCAGGCGAAGGAGTGGTCGCTGGCGCCCCGTGTCGGTGGCGACTCCACTGCGCCTGCGCGTCGCCGCCCCACCGAAAAACTCACCCAGTGGGGCGGCGACGGACCCCCGCCGCCAGCGGGTTCCCGTATGAGCGAGGAGACCCGTATCGCTCTACGGAACTACGACTGGATGGTCCGCAACCATGGGCTCGACGACGTCGAGCTGCACTGGGACAGCGACACGCTCGTCTACGGCAGCGGCGGCGTCGAGATTGGGACCCTCCTGGAGCCCGGGTTCACGCCGGGAACGTAGAGCCTCGAGCGTGAGGACGGGGTCCTTGGTCGACACCGACGGCCGGCGGCTCGTCGTTCGAGCTTGCACCCCTATGAAGAGTTTCGGGTACGCTGTGCGGCATGGGGAAGCGTCGACAGTCCGGGCCGCGGATCACGCTGCCTACCGCGGCAGTCCTCCGGCTGATGTTGGATAACCCGACCGCCGACTACTACGGGTTCGACCTTGCCAAGGCCTCCGGCTTCCCCTCTGGAACGATCTACCCGATCCTTGCCCGGTTGGAGGTTGCCGGCTGGCTGGCCAGCTACTGGGAGGAGGGCGAACCCGCCGAGCTGGAGCGGCCGCGGCGGCGAATGTACCGGCTCACCGGCCACGGTGCGACCGCTGCGAGAGACGCGGTAGCGACCGCTCTTGGCAGGCTTGGCGTCGCATCCTCGGCTATCGAGCCTCAGGTGGGCATCACATGACCGGCAGGCCCCTCGCAGTCGCCGCTGCCGGCATCATCACCGCCGCTGTCGGCATCAATGCCGTCGGCGTCACCGTCGTCGCCAGATTCGTCGCCAGCATCATTACCACCTCCATCCTCGCTTCCGTTGTCGCTGGCGTCGGTGCCGCCGGCAGCACTGCTGCCCATGTTTTGGCGCGGCGGTTCTTGGCAGCGTGTGCGGAGCGAAGGAATCACACCCGGTCGCTTCTGCAACGGATCCGCTGTTACCGCGGTGAGGACGTCCCTCAGGCGCCCGCGGCCGGACTCACGAACCAGATCACCAGCCACCTCCTCGGGCAGGCCGCCAGCGCCCTGCCCGGCCCGGTCCGGGAACGGTTCGCCGAGGAATGGGCCGACCACCGTAGCCACTACCGGGGCTGGCGACTGCTCTGGTGGGCGCTATGCGTGCGCGCCACCGCGACCCGCACCGCCCGTGAGCTACGCGCCGCCCAGCTTCCCCATCCCGACCGGTAGCCCCGGCGCTCTGCGCGCCCACGACGACAGAGCACGACCCGTAACCCCTATGAAGAGTTTCGGATAGAGGAGATATCTCCATGCCCTCGCCCTGGCTCACCGGGCTACGCGAGCTCGTCCAGCCGATCGCCGGCGCGCTGCCCGCGCTGCTGCTCGTGCTCTTCGCCGGCCTGCTCGCCTTCGCCGGGCTGCCCTGGGGCGCCGGCGGCCGCACCTACACGCTCGCCTACGCCGACCGGCTGATCGAGCTCGCCGCAGTCCTGGTCGGGCGGAACCGGAAGGCGACCCGCTCGGGGTGACCGACACTCCGGTGAGCACGCATCAGGTGAGTCGGCGACTTCTCCGCGGCTGCGTCACGGCGTTGGAGGCAGCGCAGGCGGCGTCGCCAACGGCCTGTCAGGGAGGACTGCTCACCGCCGACCCGGAACAGGCGCAGAAGTCGCTCCTGTTCCGGGTCGACCGTCAGCAGGTCGTTGTTCGCCCGCGGGAAGATCTCGGCCGCCTCTCACCGCGCGGCCCGCACGCTCGCCGCCACCCCCGCCTTGACGCCGCGAGCTCGGAGCTCGTGGAACACCCGCTGGGCGTCTGAACAGGTAGACCGCCGCGATGCTCCAGGGGCGGGTTCCACCGCGCGACGACCCCGCCGTGGACGCTGGACCAGTGAAGACGAGGTAGTAGTCCAGCGCCGGTGACTCGGTGACGTCAAGCAGGTTCTCCCGCTTGAGGTACAACTTCACGTTCACGGTCCGCCCTTGCAACGGGCCGGAGGTGAAGCGGCCGTCGATCGCAGTGGCCGTCGCCGACGGTTCGAGCTCCACCCCGAAGACGCGCGCCGCGATCCACTCACCAAGGTGCCCGGCCGTCATCGGCCGATCGATGACGGCGGCGATCTGGGCGTCGAGGGCGTTGCGCTGCTGCAGCGAGCCGGCGATCCGTTCCAGGTCCGCGCTCATATAGACGATCTTCCCATGTAGCTGAGATCGGGTGGTTGAGCGCGACCCAGTCTGTGCGTGAACTGGACGATCCGGCTGGCTGCGGACGTCGGGGTCGAGTCGGCGCGGAGCTGCAGTGCCCGTATGGAAGGATCGTCTCTCATGATCGACTACGGCGAGTGCGGCGTGAGCCGGTGTGCGCGGCCCGCGCACGGATCGGTGCCGACGGACAGTCCGCTGTCGGGCGACCGGTCCTTCGTGGACGGCGACCTGCGTCTGCCGACCTGTATCGAGCACGGCCGAGAGCATCACCGTCTCGTCATGGGGCGCGACCCCCGTCCCGGGGACGTCACGATCCAAGAGGTGGATCCTCCGTCCGGAGGATGACGACTCGGGCCGGGCGGCACGCCATCGGATCGATAACTCGGCATCACCGGGTTCTCGCCGTGGCGTAGGTCAATTCTGTTCGTCGGCGGAGGCACTCCCGTCAGAGCCCCGAGGCCGGGGCGCTGACGGCCCATCACCGGACGCTGGCGCCGTCTGGCCGTCCGGCCCGGTCCCACGGAATGCCTGGAGCAGCCCGACGGCGCGCTGGTAGGTGCGCTCCGGCCCGACCAAGATGACGACAAGCAGGAGGAGTAGCGCCACCAGGAGCCAGACCGGCGTGCTCAGCAGGCTCACGGCCTATCCCTCCCTCTCTGCGATGGGGATAGCGCGAATACCAGCCTGGATCGCAGGTGCAGTGCGCAGAATGCGGATGGCGTGGCCGAGGCGGTATCGACGTGGCAACTCGAACAGCTCGGAGTGGAACTCCAGGGCATACCGAGCGCGGGTGTCGACAGACAACAGTCGGCACGCGAGAGCGGTGACCGCCCGCACAGTCCTGCCCGGCGGCCGGCTAGCTGGCTCTGGGGCCGACCGGATCGCCCTATCTGGGGCCGACCGGATCGCCCTATCTGGGGCCGGTGAGCTCGCCAATTCCGAGGTCGGCTTCTCCAGGCTGCGGACAAGGCGGTCGGCGGATTTGCGGCACCGCTCCAGGCTAGGAAGAAGGTCGCTGGCGAGGCCGAGGTGGAGGGGGAAGCGGTTGACGAGGTCACTGGCGAGACGGCTGGCGATGCGGTGGGCGCTGTCGAGGTCGTTGGTGAGGCAACCGGCGAAGGCGCTGTCGAGGTCGTTGGCGAGGCTGCTGGCTAGGTCGCTGGCGCTGGCGAGGGCGTCGGCAAGGTCGAGAGTGCGGGTGAGGCCGCAGGCAAGGTCGAGGGCATTGGCGACTTCGCGGGCAAGGTTCAGAGCAAGGTCGCTCCCCGCAACTGCCTGTCGGGGATTCATCGGATCCCGTCCCCAACGACTCGCGGGCGCAATGCCCCGATCCGGTTGATCGAGCTGTGCGCGTGCGCGAGCGCATATCGGGCCTGCTCGGCCCCGTCCTTGCTGAGCACGTAGTACCGCCGCCGCGGTCGGCCTTCCTTCGCGGGGTCGATGTCCTCCCAGGTGCTGGTGAGCCAGCCGTAGCCCTCCAGCCGGGCGAGGATCGGGTGGATTGTGCCTGTCGCGAGCCCGGCCTCCTGGCTGATCTCGAGCCCGTACATCGGCTGTGTCGGACGCTCGAGGAGTGCGCGGAGGACGAGCTGCGTCGGCAGCGTCATCTTCGGTCCGGATCGTGCCATAGGTGAACTCTAGCTAGCCCCCTAGCTAGAGTTCACACCACCCCCCTGGATCGGGACCGCGCGTCCGGATCGCGGCGCGCTGGCGCGCACGAGGGCCACCCGGGACGGACCGACGGGGGGCAGCCCGCGCTCGTCGAGCCGCCGGCCGTTGGCTGAATTGCCGAAGGTTCACCCCAATTTTGGACACAGGACACTGTTCTTCGAATCCAGCCACCGAGATAAGCGAAGGTTCACCACCTATTCGCACGGCGACTGGTGTGGTCAAAGTTGTGGCTCTGCGAGGCTCCTTCAGATTTCGCCGTGCCTTGTGCCGGAATTCTTTTCGGCCGCGGCGGGGTCAGTCAGGAGTGCGTTGTGCCCCCTCGTGCCCTCAGAAAGGCCGCCGCGGTCATAGCCGTGGTTCTCGCGGCCATGCTGCTCTCCGTCGTCCCGGCTGGTGCGACCCCGCCCAACATCCCCTCGGCCAGCACGGCGCTGACCCGGTTGAACTCGCTGACGGTCGCTGCCGAGTCGCACGCCTCCACCTACGACCGGGACCTGTTCCCGCACTGGATCACCATCACCGGGGCGTGCAACACCCGGGAGCAGGTCCTCAAGCGCGACGGCACCGGCGTGGTCGTCAACAGCAGCTGCGCGGCCACCTCGGGCTCCTGGTACAGCCCGTACGACGGGGCCACCTGGACGGCCGCGGCCGACGTGGACATCGACCACATGGTCCCGCTCGCCGAGGCGTGGGCGTCGGGCGCCTGGGCGTGGACGACCTCCCAGCGCCAGACGTACGCCAACGACCTGGGCGGCCCGGAGCTGTGGGCGGTCACCGACAACGTCAACCAGTCCAAGGGCGACAAAGACCCGGCGGAATGGCAGCCGTCGCTGGCCTCGTTCCGCTGCACCTACGCCCGCGCGTGGATCCAGGTGAAGTACTACTACGCCCTGACCGTCGACAGCGCGGAGAAGTCGGCGCTGAACGGCATGCTGGGAACCTGCTGACCCTTCGGTGAGAAACCGCAGGTGGCCGCGTGTGGCACCGGCGTCTCGTCGACGACGAGCTCGGTGCCGGTGCCACACGAGATCGGCGGGTAGCCCGAACCGCCGGCAGACGACACGCATGATCGCGCCCGCTCCGGTGCCGGCTGCGGCCGCACCGGAGCGGGCGTGTGCGGCTCCGAATCCAATGCCTGACTTCGCCCACCCCGAGATGATCGCGGCGGCATGCACCCGGTGAAAACGAGACGGTTCGATACTCCGATAGGCGGCGCGAGGCAGGGGATTACGGTGCGCCGGGAGGCCAGCCGTGGTGCAGGTAGGCGGTGCGGCCGGAACGGCGCGCCCGGGTGGCGGCGTGGACACGGCGGGCCAGGTGCGGCGCCAGAAGGGTGTCGACGTCCTCGGGCGTGCACAGGCGCCAGGCGCGAAGCTCGCTGTCCTGCAGACGCAGTTCGCGGACCTGCCGTGGAGAGATCAGCCCGGCGTCGAAGACGAAGTTCACCAGGGCAGGGCGCCCGTCCGGCTGCGGGGGCACCCAGTCGACAACCAGGAGGCGGCCGAGGCCGGCGTCGAGGCCGAGCTCTTCCGCGATCTCCCTCCGAGCGGTCTCCTGCGGGTACTCGCCCTCCTCCACGCCGCCGCCGGGGATCTCCCAGGTGTCGTCCCGGTAGGCCGGCTGCACCAGCAGGACCCGGTCGGCGGGGTCGTGGAAGACCGCGCCGGCGCCGGCGATGACGTGGGGCAGGCTCGCGTAGTACTCGGCGGCGGGCAGCGGCGGAGTCGGCATGTGCGGTCACGCTACGGGGCCGCCGGCCAACCGTTGGGTCCGCGTGAGTTCTCGTCCCGAGCCGTGGCGGTCGGGGTGCGCCGGGCCCGGCCCCCGCTGGCTGGCGGCCCGGCGCACGTGATCACGATAGGTCGGGCGGCGAGGCCACGGCGTTGACCTTCCGTGCCCTGATCAGCCGAGCGGTGGCCGGGTTGAAGACGCCCTGAGGCCAGGCGGGGTCTTCCTCCTCGTCCCAGCCCGGCCAGTCGTCGCCCTCGTTGAGGTCGGCGGCCTCCCGTGCCCGCGCGTCGAAGCCGCTGTGCGCGGTGTCGGAGTCGGGGCGCTCCCAGGCTGCCCGGGTGATCCGGGCGGCGGCTTCGTGGTCCATCGGGGTCGGCGTGCCCATGACGGCAACTCCCTGCGATGTGGAATCGAGCCCCGGTATCGCCACGGGGTGGGCGGGCCGGGCCACGTCCGGCGTGGCCAGGTTGTGTGCCCAGGGGTGCGTTGCCAGGCCGCAGTCGTCGTTCCCTGCGCTGGTGCCGCGGGCGAGCTCCGAGTCGGGCACTGCCTCGGTACCAGCTCGTGCGTTCCACCGTAGCGCGCCCGCTCAACCGCAGCGGGCCGGGCGCGCGGACTCGTGAGCTTCAGCGATCCCAGATCCGAACGGTCTCACCGGTGCGCAGCGGCTTGTCGTCGGGGCCCTTCAGGTGCGGGTTGATCCAGATCGGGCGGTGTACGCCGCGGGCGGGGTACCACTGCTGGCGCCAGTGACCACGCACCATCCAGCGGCAGGTGTACTCGCGAGCCTCGCCGGCGTCCACGGGCGCGCCCTGGTCTCGGGTGGCACGGCGCAGGTGGATCAGACGAACCGGGCTGGGTGGCAGGCCGTCCCGTCGGGCCCGGCGGGCGGCAGCCCGGTCGGGCTGGAGTGTGTCGACTTCCACGATGTGGCCCTGGTTCATCAGCAGCCAGGTGGCGCGCAGCGTCTGGGCCCAGGGTGCGAGGGACGTGCTGCCCATGCCGCCATGGCTGTCGCCCGGCGTGCGCTCGACGTCGCGCTCGGCTCCGAAGCCGAGGAACGACTCGTTGTCCCAGACGAGCGGGGCCCTGCTTGCGCGCAGGTCGTCGCGCTCGCGTTGTCGTAGCGGGCGGCCGTTGAGTCGCTGTGCCAGCGCTTCCATGCCTGCGTAGTTGCTGGGGACGTAGTAGGTCACCCACACCCCGCCCCGGGGCCACTCCTCGGCGCCGAACTGTCCCCAGGAGATGGCGACGACGGGGATGCGCACAGGCGGGTCGGTGTCGCTGTTGACGTAGGAGCCGATCGGCTCGGCGAAGACCAGGAAGCCGGCGGGAGCGGGAACGTCTTCGGGTTCGAGGCGGAAGTCCGGCAGGGACTCTCCCGCCGCGATGGCGAGCCTGACCATGTCGCCGGCGACGTAGAAGAGCTCGGCGTCCGCGAGCCGTCGGTACTCGTCGGCGCAGAGAATCTGCGCCGCCTCTGCCGGACCTCGCGACGGCGGGACCAGGGTGCCCTTGCCGATCGCAAGGACTTGGGCCACCTGGGCGATCGCCTGTGGCTGACGCATCTGGTGTGCCTGCCTGGCCCGCAGCGCTGGCACGCCCTGCGGGTCAGGTGCCTCCCAGGGCGTGACCTCCACGCCGTCGTCCGGCACGCCGGCATCCATCTCGAATCCGCCGTCAGAAAAGGCTCTGCGTCCAGGCCGGGTCGCCCAGGATCGCCGGAACTGGAGTGATGCCGCGCTGGTGGTACCAGCCGGCGGCCCAGCGCAGAACGGCCCGCCGGTTGAGCCGCCACTCGTCGCACAGGTCGGTCAGGACCTCGACGCAGAACGCCTCGCGCAGCTCGGTCCCGTCGGCCTCACCCGCGCCGAAGTCGAGGGCGGCAGGGTCGAGCTCGAGCGCGTCGGACAGGACGGCGATGGCCGCGTTACTGGTCCCGGTGCCGTTGTAGCCCCACCCGAAGTCTCCGTACTCGGGAGGCGGAATCTCGCGCAGGACCCTGACCTTCTCCCGCTCGGTCGGCCCGCCTTCGGGGACCTCGACGAGGATCACCGGTGGGAGCCATTCGTCCTCGTCGACGGAATCGGTGCCGCTACGCCAGTGCCTCGCCCGACCTGCCCGTCGAGCTGGCCGCGCAGCTTCCCTCTGGAGGCCGTGATAGGTCCGCTCCTGGTAGGCCATCTCCACCCTCCCCGCGAGACATACCGGATTCCGACAGTAGCGGATCACATTCGCACCGCGAGGGTGGTTCGTGTAGATGTACGCCCACGGAGACGGCGGGGCCCGCCCCGTCTCCGGGCGAGTGCGTCGGCAGGCCGCTCGCTGCGGGAGTGGCTCACCTTCGTCGGCCGGGTGCCGGGCCCTTGCCGCGGGGTCGGCGCAGGTCATGATGGCCCGATGCTCATCGTGTGCCGCTGGTGCGTCGAGGAGGTCCTGGTGCCGATCGTCGGGGCGGCCGGGTACTGCTCACTGGACTGTCAGGAGGCCGCATCCCACAACCCGGCGGAGGACGACGACCTGCCGTTCGGGGATGGAAGTCCTGGCCGGCGGTCACGGCGAAGGGTCCGGCTGCCACGGCGGCTGGTTGTTCCGCGGCCGCGAGAGGCTTCCTGAGGGGTCAGCTACTCATCTTCGGACTCCTCTCGTCCCCATGCAGCTGGTCGGACCAGCCCTGCTGGCAGCCGCGTCTTCCCATCCCCGAGCGCGGCATCCACCTGTGCTTGCGTCAGCGCGGCGGCCCCGGCGAGATCGGCTCCGTCCAGAACGGCTTCCGTGAGATCCGCGCGCTCCAGGCTGGCCCCGGTGAGATTCGCGCCGGTCAGCCTCGCGCAGTGCAGGTTCGCCCCGGCCAGAGAGGCATCGATAAGTACCGATCCCCCCATACGGGCGCCGGTGAGGTCCGCCCGTTCCAGCGATGCCTCAGCAAGATTCGCCCAGCCCAGCCGGGCGTCAACGAGCGTTGCCTCTACTAGCCGTGCACCGCGAAGATCCGCCCAAGGCAGCCAGGCGTCGGTGAGGTTCGCCCTCGTCAGGCGCGTGCCAGAAAGATCAGCTCGAGGGCCTTTGGGGCGCATCGGAAGGCGACCGAGAACGGTCAGCGCGGCCTGCACATCGGTCGCCAGGGCGGCACCGTCACTGGTGGCCGACGGGCGCGTGTGCTCACGGACGAAGGCGGACAAGACGTCGACGACGGTCCGCTGGTCGGCAGGGCTGTCGGTAGCGACCCTTTCGAGCGCGTAGATCCCTCCGAGTCGACCATCGACCGTCGGGGAGCTGAGCAGACCGATGGCGGTCGCGTACAGCTCCCGGACATGGGTGTTCTCGTTCGCCCGGCGGATCTCCGCGTTCGCCTGCCGGGTCTCGTCGAGGGCGATGAGTCCCCCTGCGACGGCCAGCAGGGCGGCAGCCGCGGTGAGCAGGCCGCCCTGCAGCGCGGCCCGCGCCTCGGATTGATCTGTGGCGGGGTACATGCGCGGCGGCAGGTGCCAGATCCCGACCACTGCGAGCGTGGCGCCAACCGCTGCGACGCCCGCGATGATCCACAGTCCGCGTCGGCCGGTGCGGCGACGCGCTTCCCCGTTGTCGGTCACGGGGGAGTTGTACGCCATGCACCGACCGGCTTGGGTGTGGATTACTCCTGCCCGTCGTCCTCCTTCCTCTTCCTGGGCTCCTCGGTCATCTGCAGCACGACGGCCCCAGCCGCGCCCGCGCCCAGGGGCGGAGTCTTCTCATCCGGTTCGCGAGGGGTGAGAACCCTGTCGAGGAAGTCGTCGAGCGCGGTGCGGCTGAGGCCTTCGGCAGGGGTGACGGCCTGTCGAATGGAGCGCTCGATGATGGGACGGGGGATATCCAGGCGCCGTTCGGTCTCATGGATAGCGGTGGTGATGGCGCGGCGGGCGTGGGTGGGGTTATAGCTGATGAGCCACGTGAGCGTCCGTGAGACACCGTCAGTGATGGGATAGGTGAACCAGGTCTGCGGCTCCGGAGGCTCCAGGTCCTTGCCGGAGGCGAACTCGTCGACGAGGGCGTGGTAAACCGTGTCGGCGAGGTCGTACCACGGCACGATGGCAGTGCCGGTCATCTCTGCGGCGACGGTCCAGCCGAGGTCGTCGGCGAGGTCACGGACCGCGTCAGCGGTGCGCCAACGCAGCGCCCAGCGACGCCGCCGGTCGGGTCGTTCCCACAGGGCCGTGTAGAAGCTCGTGGTGAACCGATTCCACACATCGATGATCCCGGCCGATTGGGAGGCATCACCGCGACGCACTGCGACCGCCTCGTCGAGGCCCTCATCGGAGCGTCGACGCTGCTCGGCCCACTCCTCGGTGACTGGGCGCGCCCACAGCTTGCGGCTGCCGATGATCACCTGTGGTAGCGGAAGGTCGGCTTGGTCGCGGGTGAGGTAGGAGCGCAGGGTGGAGGCGCCGACGCCGGCGATGTCGGCGAAGTCGGTGAGGCTGACGAGCTGGTCGCCGGCGAGCTCCGGCGCGTGGACCCGTACGACGCTGTGCGCCAGGGAAGCTCCGTCGGGCCGATGTAGTGCCCAGGCAGCGAGGTCGTCGAGCCAGCGCACCGGCGGAGCAGCGTCGATCTTGACGTACTGGACCTTGAGGATGTAAGCCGCGTCGGGGTCGCCGGTGCTGGCGCTAAGGATGTCGGCGGCGGTGACGATGCTCGCCCCAGGGACGGCTCGGCGCAGGTAGGTCTCGCTGGCGTGATCCCAGATCTGGGAAGGTCGATACCAAATCTCGCCGTCCCACCAGTAGCCGCCAGCGCGGAACAGCAACGCTGCCCTCCATTCGGAATGCACGATGGGGGCGTCCTCGTCTTGGTAAAGAAGCACGGTCCGGCCGTGGTCGGGGTGGTGACGCACGCACCAGGCCAGATCATGGCGAATCGGGTCGGTGGTGAACGCCATCCAGCCCTTTCCCTCGTAGGCGCGGTCCTCGCGCCCCCACATCTCGCTGCCGTCGTGGCGCCCGACGGCCTCGATGGCGTGGGGGTCGTCGAGGGGGATGTGGCTGTCGTCGACGAAGGGCAGGTCGGGGACGGGGTGGTCGGTGTGCAGGCCGTTGGCGAGGGGCTGAGGAAGACGGGGCATGGCGTACACCTCTCAACGATCACGCTGTAGATAGATGCAGCGTACATGACGCTGCACCTGCATCGTTCGGAAAGTGCCTGCGGTGCAGCCGAAGCGACGCGCGGATCATCGCGCGGAGGCTGGGAACTTGGGGACGCACAGAGCCGAGCCCGGTTCAGTTGCAGGCCGGGCTCGGTGGGTGCGGCGGTCGACTGCTCCTCGTCCGCCGCGTTGCGGTCAGCCGCGTGCTGCGCCCGCTCGTCGAAGCCGCTGCGTGCGGTCGGCGAGTCCGAGTCGTGGGCGGCGGCGTCGCTGATGCGGTCCGCGGACTCGTAGTCCATCAGAGTGGGCTTGCTGATGACGGCGGTCCTCTCCGTCATCGCGCCGCAGTGTCGCGCCGCCTGGCCACGAACGGCGCGGCCAGCGATGTCCCAGGGGGGGTAATCGACGCCACGGCCCGGTGATCCGGTCCGCCCTCCTGGACGTCGTGCGCGGGGCCCCGGGGGGACTACCGGGAAGCAGGCGCCCGCGAACCGGTCGCTGTGCGACCGTGCTTCGACGGTAACGCCGTCAGCCTGGCGCCGCCGCCCACATCGTCGCCAGGCTGGCCGCGGCGCTCCCGGTCAGGCCATGATCTGTGCGGCCAGCTGATGTAGCGCCGGGCAGAGGTTCACCGTGTCCTCGTACCAAGCGACGTTGACCAGGATGTCGGCCGCGGCGACCAGCTGCGCGTAGCGACCGGACGGGCTGTCGAGCAGGTCGGCGAACAGGGCGTAGATCTGCGCGGCGACCGCGGGGACGGCCAGCGCGGTGCAGTACAGCCGGGCCGCGCCGTAGCCGGCCACCCCGAGACCCCAGTGTTCCCAGTCGAGGATCGTCAGGCTGGGCGCGGTGAGGTTGCCCCAGTGCAGGTCGAGGTGCTCGGTCGAGCCCCACCGCGGCGCGACCGAGGCCGGCAGCGGCCGACCGTACACGGCGTGCAGGAGGTGGCCGTACCGCTCGACGCCGTGCGCCCACAGCCGCCGCGAGGTCGACTGTCCCGCCAGGGCGTCGAGGGAGGCGCGCAGGTCGGCCAGCCAGGTGGAGGAGAGCTCGACCGTCCGGTCCAGGAACTGACCGCCCGGGGTCAGCGGTGGATCGTCGACAAAGGTCAGCAGCTCCGCGCGCACCGGCACCGGCACCGGGTCGGGGTGAGTCCACTCGACCGCGTCGTGCAGCGCGGGCTTGCGGATACCGGTGAGGGCGGCCGCGTCGCGGGTGCCGGTCCACCACTCCTCGTCCATGGCGTTCTCCAGGAACGGCGCGACCCGCAACCATCGCCGCTGCCCGTTACAGATCACCGGCCCGCCGATGACGTTCCCGGACGCCGACGGCGCGGGCTCACCGGCCGGGTCGACGGCGAGCCGCCCGGCGCCGGCGTGCCAGACGTCGTGCAGCCAGGAGTCCTCGACCCGTACCGGTAGCCACCGCATCGGCGCTCACTTCCCCTTCGGCTTCGGCTGGCAGTCCGAGCCCTTGTTCGGGGTGCAGGAGGGCGTACACGAGGGCGCGCACGCCGATCTCGGGCTGCACCTGATGTCGGGCGGCGAGCAGGCCACCGGGCCGGACCGGCGGATCTGGTCGAGCACCGCCACCCGTCTGGTGAACGCCTCGCCGGCGAGGATCTCACCCAGTGGCCTTTCCCGGACGTCACCAGCGCTCACCTAGCGGGTGAACACGCACGGCCAGACCTGCCCGTCGGGCCCGATCGCCGCGGTGCCATGCCCGCAGTCCCCGCAGGTGCCCGCCAGGTCCACCTCGATGCCCGCGGCCCGCCCGAAACCACGCACCGCATCCACACCGACATCAGTGACACCAAGGGCCTCGAGATCGGCCAGGGCAGCGTCGACGGCACCCGCACCAGTGTCGATGAGACCGACCCGCAGCGGGATCCGCTGGCGCACAACCTTGACGATGTTCGCCCGGGTCCGGGCGTGGGAGCCGCGCCGGCCCGTGACCGTCTCGTGCTCGCCGGCGTCGGCGCTGTAGTGACTGGTCGCCAGCCGCACACCGGGCAGAGCAAAGACCTCCCACAGCCGAGCCGGCACGTGCAGCAGGTTGGAGTAGACCTCGACCGTGAGGCCGCGGGCCAGTGCGTGGCGGACGAGTTGTTCGAACGCGGGGTGCAGCGTGGGTTCGCCGCCGATGAACTGCACCAGGCCCACGCCGAGCTCGGCGGCGCCGTCGAGGACGGTCAGCCAGTCCTCGACAGTCATCGTGCCGTGCTCGCCCTGCGGGGAGGAGTCGGCGTAGCAGTGATCGCACGCCAGCTGGCAGCGGCCGGTGAGCTCGAGCCAGAGGCTCTCGGGCGGGGCAAGGGTGGCGGCAGGGGGCATGGCGACTCCTCTGGTTCGATCCGCAGTCCTCCAGCGAGCAGTCCCTGGCTGCCAGGCGCGTGCGGCTGGGCGTCTATCGAACGATCACGCGGACTCGCACGCTCCGGCGACACCCGAATGTGCGACGAGCCGGCTTCCTACCGGTTGGCGAGCCGGCGCTGCAGCTCGATGTGGCGGAACTGGTAGACCGCGCCGGCCTGGCGCAGGACGCCGCGGCGGTGGGCGTCGTCGAGGAACGCCATTAGGTCGAGGGGAAGGCCGCGTCGTAACGCGAGGCATCCGAGCGCGACGACAAACGACCACCACTCGTTTCGGGCCAGCCGGTCCGCGAACGCCCACCAGAACCCTCGCCAGACCACTAGGCCGAACGCCAGGCTGGCAGCCAGGTTGCTAGTCATCAAGAGCATCGACCCGAGTGCTAGTCCAAATGTCAGCCCCAGCGCCAAGTGCCCGGTCGCGGATGCCTGCCATTGTTTGTTGAAGCTGGAAACCGGGCCTGCTGCCGCCGTGTCGATCGGCGATATCGTAATCAGCCCCATTACGAGCCCGACCAGCATGCAGCACCCCAGTCCCAGTGCCAAGCCAAGAAGCGGTCCGACTGATGACGAGCCCGCGATGCCCGCCATCAGTCCATACGGCATACCGGCAAGCAGCCCAGCACGAGCGGGCCGCAACGGGTAAGACCGCCGACGCCACTGACCGCAGCGATCCGATAACTGGACCGCCAGGAATCCCGCTAACCCGAGGAGCAGCGCAAATGGTAATCCGAATATTCGCCCATATACAACTCCGCAAACCAGGCCGAGCGCCCACTCGTCCCTTACGTGAGGCCCCGAGAAAGCCGGGGCCAGGCGCCGCGTCCAACGGTCGTTGAATCCGGACGTCGATGCAACTGCCAGCGAGCCCAGTACCCCGAGTACTAGTCCGAGAGTCAGCCCGTACCCCAGGCCGAACATCAGTCCGAAAACCAGCCCAGCCGCCAGATCACTGGCCCTTCCCTCGAAGCCAAGACGAGCCGTCAACCAGAACATCAACCCAGCCGCCAGTCCGGCCACTGGAGCTACCGTCAGCCCAATCGATAGACCGGCCGCTAGCCCGAATATCAGCCCGGCCACCATTCTAGGTGGCAGACGTCACCGGATCGAAATATCCCTCGAGACATTCCACCAGGCGAAGTTCGGGCTCCCGTCGAGGTGACGGGCGAGGAAGACCAGCCATCGCTCTGCGTCGGCAACCTTCCACCGGCTCGTCTCGCTGGCGTCTCGGTAGGCGGCGGGGATGTAGCCGTCGCAGAGGTGCTGTTCGACGGTGGTACGGGTGGGAAACCGGACCAGATCGAGCAACTCGGATGGGGATCGGCCCACTCTCGCGGCGGGTTCGCCGGGGCGAGGGTTGTAAATTGTGCGGGCTAGCGACGCCATCAGTGGGGTCGTCAGCGCCTGTGTGACAGGCGGAGCTGGAGTCTGGGTGAGCGCCGCCAACACCTGCCGCCAGCGGGCCGCGGATGCCGGACCACCAGCGGAGACCTGCAGATAATCCGCGACGTCGTCGGCCTCCAGAGAAAGCAGCTCGATCCCCGCAGCGCCGGTGAGGCGTACTTCGACTCCATCGGGCGGGTGCAGCGCCGATCGGTACGAATTGGTACGGGAGGCCAGAACCAGTCGCTGCCCGACGGAGGCAGCCTCGTTGATCCTCGCGACAGCTATGCCGCGCGCCGGATCGTGGACCTCGTCCAGCCCATCAAGCAGGAGCAGTAGAAGTCCGGCTTCCCACAGCCGCCGAGCCCAAGTCTTCCCTTCGGTATCGGGCGCGGCTTCGGCCAGGAAGGGATAGTCGGTGACCAGCCGCGACTCCACCCAGTCGTCGAGGCGCTGCTGTGTCGGATCCCAAGATGTCAACGGCAGTAGCACCGGCACCGGGCCGCCCGGCTCACGGCGGCCTTCGGCGAGGAGGTCGACAACGAGGCGGACGAGCAGGATCGTCTTCCCCGCGCCAGGCTCACCCAGGACCACCAGGCGGCCGGTCGGGATTCGGCCCAGGACGTTCACGAGCTCCCCGTCGCCGCCAGCAAGATCCTGCGGTCCACTCCCCCAAGCCCCTGCAGGGGGCGGCGAGGGCCAGCCCGCGCCCCCGCTGGTAGCCAGCCGCTCGATCGTCGCCCAGTCCTCGACCAGGTCTGCCGGAGCGGCCTCCCAGCGGACCGGCAGGGCATACGGGTCGTTCAGCCGACGCAGCTCCACCTCGGCCGCCCACTGGTTGCGCACCACGGCGGCGAGCTGGTCGGCGACCTCGGCCAGCGTGAGGGTCGGGACCTCAGCGGCGCGGTCGTCGCGGTAGGACGCCCAGGCCAGGTAGAGCCCTGGCGGGCCGAGCGTGCCGCTGACCACGCCGACCCAGTCTGCGGCCGAGTCCGGCCGCAGTTTCGCTGCGACCGCGGCCGTGACGACGGCGGCCAGGGCGAGCAGCAGCAGGGTTGCCCTGGCGGTGCGTCGTATTTGAGATCCCCCCACGGGTGCATCATCGCGACGGACCGGACGCTCATGGCGACGGGCCCAGGAAGACCCGAAAAATCTTGCTCCGTCGAGTTCACGATCAAGGCCGTCTCGCCCCACTACCCCTCGACGCCCGTGACCGCGGGCGCGAGCGACGGGAGCAGGCGAGTGGATCCGATCTTCGTTTCGGCCGGAGTAATGATCGCGGTGGAGGCCCTGGGGCTGGTCGGCCTGTGGTTACGCCTACGATCTTCGCTGCGGCAGGAGGACGCGCATCGACAGATGCTGGTCGACGTCGTGCGGACAGTGCCGCCGGGTGGCGCGCTGCTGGAACAGCGTGCCGATGGGGCGGCCCTGGCCATGGTCGTGGCACCCGTCCCGCTCGACTGAGGACGTGACCACGTGGACAGCCGCCCTGACCCGCCGGAGCCCACTGCAGCGCCGAGAGCCATACCAGCTCGGGCGTCCGGCCCATCGGCGGCCACGATCGCCGCGTTCAGCGCCTTCTACCGGGATTTCACGCCCGACCTCGTCGGCTTCCTGATCTGGCAAGGGGTCCCGCACACCGATGCCATCGAGATCACCCAGGATGTGATGGCGGAGGCGCTGCGTGCCTGGGAAGGCATCGAGCATCCGCAAGCCTGGACCCGACGGGTCGCCTCCCGGGCCTACGCGAAGCGGATCGCGAGTCTTGCCGAGGATCCGGTGGCCGAGATGCCAGAGGCTCCGTCACCGCTGTTGACCAATCCCGCCGATCTCGACGCCGTCGTCGGCCGGCACGAAGTACTCCGCCTGCTGGCGCTCCTCCCGCCCCGGCAGCGACAGGTGATGGCCTGGACCGTCTACGGCAGATCGCCCAGGAGCTGAAGATGAACGCGGAAGCGGTGCGCTCCAGCCTGCTCAAGGCACGCCGCGCGCTCGCCCATCACATCAACCCCTCGGAGGGAGGTGGAGCCCCGTGAACGACGAGGAGCTGGACCAGTGGCTGGCATCGGCTCGACGCGACCTGACCCAGGACCTGGCGGCCACCCTCGACGTCGAGGCGGGCCTGCGAGACGCGCTGCTCCCCACCCGTCATGCGGTCTTCGTCAACGACCTGCGGGCTGTTCTCGATCTGGACGCCGGACTCGCGGCGATCTTGCCCGCTGTCGAAACGACCGGCCATACACAGCCTGAAAGTCCGACGACGCCGACAGCCTTTGCCCTGTCCACGGGCCAGATGGGTGCGACTGCGCGTCTACTGAGATTGCTTCCGCCCGGCGACCGCATCGTCCTACGGGGAAACTCAGCGATTACCGTTCTTGCTGTTAGTTTCCAGGTCGCGTTCACCCAGACTTACGCTCACGACCTCGCCCGCGACCTTGACCGCGCCCGCCCCCCCGACCACCTTCTCCCCCTCGCCTTCGCCCGCCCCCGCGCCATTGAGCTCGTCCGCGACCTTGACCGCGCCCTCGCTCTCGCCCTCGCCCTCAACCTCGAACTTGCCAGCGATCTCGACCTCGCCCGCGACCGCGCCCGCGACCTCGTCCGCTTCCTCCCCCACGACCCAGTCCGCGCCCGCTTCCACCTCCGGGGCCTCGCCGACGCCCTCGACCACGCCATCATCCTTACCTTCGAGCGCGCCCGCGAGCGCGCTGACGCGCTCGAAAGCGCCTCCCGTGGTGCCCGCGTCCTCGCCCACGCCATCCATAGCGATCTTGATGACATTCTTGGGGCTGGCTCCACATCCCCTGGCAATCTGCCACGCGATCTCGATCTCGCCCTCAGCGACTTTACGGAAGCAGATCTTCGTGAGGTCGATCTAGCCGGTCTCCCGCTGACGGGAATCCGGTGGTCACCGGCCACCACGCGCTGGCCGCCGGACTGGCAGACGCGGATCGAGAGTCGTTCGGAGGAAATCGAGCCAGGGGTATTCGAGATTCGGGACGGCACGGCGCACGCCGACACTTCGACGAGCTTTGTCGATCTTTAAGTACGTGCGTTGTCTTCCGCGAATAGCGGACATTCCCCCGGCTGATGCCGAGCCCATCGCTCGGCCGCAGCCTCCGCAGACCCGGGCGGGCGAACTGGGCGGTGAGCCAGGGCAGGTCGGCTGCGGGGAAACGGACCACGTCATACATGCCTCTGATCTCGTGGTCGGTCTCCCAGTACCAGCCTGGACGCAGCCGCGTCGGCAGGCTCGTCGCGAAGCGGTGCCGGTCGGCGGCCCAGCTGAACGCCACGTAGGCCAGGTTGTCGACCGCGAGCCTCTTTCCGCGTGACCCGCCCTGGCACGACCAGACGGTGTTGATGCCGGCCCGCCACAGGCCGCGGACGAGCGGCGCGATGCCCTCGTCGACGAACGCGACCTTGCCGTGGAAGGCGACAGATGTCTGGGGGTGTGCGGCCGGGTAGATGCCGGCGAGGACGAGCAGGGACGGCGTGGCGTCGACGGACACGGGCGAAGGTAACCATGCGTGGACAAGGCCGGCAAGGCGCGGGGTTCGTCGGGCCAACCGGCCGACTGCGGCCTGGGCCGCAGTCCAGCGGCGGAGCCGTGGCAGGAATGATGTTCCGATGCTGGTCGTGTGCCGCTGGTGCGTCGAGGAGATCCTGGTACCGATCGTCGGCGCGGCCGGGTACTGCTCGCTGGACTGCCAGGAGGCCGCCTTCTATGGCCTGGCGACAGATGACGACCTGCGCCCTGGCGGGCGACCACGGCGGCGGGTCCGACTGCGCCGGCGGCTGTCCGTTCCACGGCAGCGTGAGGGTTCCTGAACAGGCCGTCCCCCGCGGCGCCCAAGCCCACCGTGAGCCGCCGCCGGCCAGCACGACGCCTGCGGCGGCTCGTTTTGACGGCTCCGGCGCGGCGGGTGAACTTGGAGATGTCCCCCTAGGGGTGCACGCCCCGGTGGAAGTGGGCACCGGCTCTCCGAAGTCGACCGGCGCGTACTTCGCTGTCTCCCCCAGGGCACCCTCGGGCAGACGGATGCCTTCGCACGGGCGTACGCCGGGTCGAGCACCCACGGTGACCCGGCATACGCGATCATGGTAGGTCGGTGTCCTCGGCTGTGATGTTGACCTTCCGCCACGGATCATCTGCTTGATCGGCGCCACGTGTCGGGGCCGTCCGACGGCTCCGCGGCTTCCGCCGGCGCCTGCCGGGTCCCAGCCGGCGTCCGACATCCTGACCGCCGTCGACACGCGACCGGAAGAAAATCTTGCCGGCGGCGTGTCGCGTTCCGCGCCCGTCGTGTCCCTTCCTCTGGTGTGGTCTTCGACGCCCTGCCTGGCACGGTCTGTCCCACGAGGTGGCCTGTGCGCAGCGTTTGCGCTGCTCGCTGTGACGTTTGCCCTGGCTTGCCGGGCGAAAACAGGGCGCGGAACGCCTCGTCGGGCCCCAACCCGCCGGGGGACGTGTGGCACAACTGGGGAGCTATCGACCCCCTGACCAGGGCCGCCGCAGGAGCGATGGACGGACGAGGCGTGTCCGACACGCGTGTCGGAGCACCACGTCCCGACGCTCGTCATGCCGATGCGGTAGACATCTCCCATGCCATCACCAGGCCGCATCATCCCGACTCATGGTGGTCGTTCCCCGGACCGGGAAGCGATGCTGCGCGTTCGGATGCCACCCGAATTGAAGAGGCGTGCCGAGGTCGCCGCTGCTGCGGCGGGGATGACGTTGACGGGGTGGGTCCAGCAGTTGCTGGACTCCGCGGCGCCGCCAGTACCGCAGACGTTGGACGGGTCCGAGCCGGCGCGTCGGCGGCCGAGACGAGACACCCGGCCGTGCGTTCCGGGGCGCGACGGGGAGCTGTCGATGACGGGCTAGAACGAGAACGAGGTCGCACCCCCTGGCAGGGGTGCGACCTCGTCTACGTGTCTGCGGGGCCGAGGTGCGAACTCGGTGTCCCGCGGTGTTGCAAGTGCTCCCAGCCGGAGCGTTCCTCTCGTCGGTTCCTCTTGGACTCGCCGCGTCATGGTGACCCGGCTCGTCTGTTGAGGGGTGAGGCGACCCGCTTGCGCGGGCCGGTCCAACTCAAGGACTCGAATGCATTGTGACATGACTGCAGGGCGCTGCCACGTGAGTCGTGGCGCGTCGCGCCGCACTTTTTCCCCGTCTGTGCTGTATGCGCTGGCATCGTTGCTGGTCGTGGCCCCGATGGGGGGCCACCTTGGGGCCACACGCGGTGTGCGCCCGGGTGGCTACATCCGCCTTGTAGCTAGATCACTTGTGCGTGCAGCGGCGGTCGGGGTGGGTGCGGTGGGTGCGCCCCTCCGATGACCCGTTCCGCCGCGCCGCCGTCCGCGTCGTCCCCGCCCGCAGGTCCGGGCGGGGTCATCGGCATGCCTGGGCAGGCGTGGCTCGAGTTCGACGCGGTGGCGTGGGGGTCCTCGGGGCGGGCGTTGCCGGGGCGGCCGCACCGGGACCTGTCTCCGCGGATGGCGCGGCTGCTGGCCCAGGGGGACACCGAGGGCAACTACGGGCATGGGCGTAGTGGGGCGTCGATGTCGGTGACCCTCGCCGCGGTCGGGGCTGGCTGGTCGCGTGAGGAGCTGCGCCACGCCCTCGCAGCGGTGTCGCATGTGGCTGGCACGCCAGGGGATTGGATGGTGCGTGATCCTCGCGGCCGGCGTCGGTCAGTGGCCGATCAGGATCATCGGGTCGAGTACATGTGGCGCAACGCGGTGGTGCGCTGGTGCGCCCGGCCGCCGGCGTCGGACGCGCCGCAGACGATGGTGGAGATCGCGGCGATGCGGGAGGCGGCCGATGCCCGGCCGTTCCTGTGGGGAGGGCAGGCGGGAGCGTCGAACCGGGCGGTGCTCGAGGCGCTGTGGGAGATCGCCGCCCGGGCGGGCCGGTTGGATCCGACCGCGAGCATCCGTCAGATCGCTGAGCAGACGACGGTGACCGACTCCACGGTGGACCGGGCGATCCACCGGCTGATCACGGCGGGATGGCTGCGCGTCGACGAACCCGCCGGCGTGGACCTGGTCGGCGAGGAAGACGAACACGGCCGCCGCGACGGTCAGCTACGGGCCCGCCGGCTGCACCTGCTGCTGCCTCGCACGCTGCCGGACCCGGTCGATCCCGACAAGCTCGCCGATCCCCGCTCGGGAGAGCTGCCGGCGACCCGCTGGGGGGGGCGGGCGGTGCACGACACGTTCACCTGGCGGGGCCTGGGCGCCGTCGCCGGGCGGATCTATGACGTGCTGGAGACAACCGGGGTGCGCTCCGGGTTGCTGGCGGCCCGGGTGGGGTTCACCGGGCCGACGGTCCGTAAGCACCTGCGGCGCCTGGCCGCGAGCGGCCTGGCCTGCCAGGGTAAAGACGGGTGGACGCGTGGCAATGCCGGGCTCGACGCGGTGGCAGCTCGGCTGGGAGTGGACGGCGCGCTGACCCGGCGCGCCGAGCGACACACTGTCCAACGGGAGCAGGCGCTGGCGTACTTCGTGGAACGGGCGAACCGGCGGGGCTGGCGGGTGGAACGCGGCAAGTACCGACCTGCCGGTAGGCACACAGGCGCGCCGGCGCGCCTTCCGCTGCCGGTACAGCGGGCCGAGACCCGGATTCCGCTCGGGCTCTGACACCTGCCGTCAGGACAGCCCTGCCCACTGACGATCACA
>NZ_KB891253.1 GCF_000373365.1 Parafrankia discariae | reverse complement strand
CCACGAGCGTTCCACCTGCTTCTGGCACCGGGTCGCGCACCTGTTCACCCGGCTGGACCGGCTGGTGACCGAGACGACCGTGCCGGGTGATCAGGCCGACGCGGATCTGGGAGCGGCCTACCTGGCGCTGCACACCATCCGCTGCCGCTCCCACGCCACCCAGCGCCGCCTCGGTGAAGGCNNNCNNNTNGGNCCGGAGACGTCGGTCGACAAGGTGCTGCTCGCCACCGCCGAGCAACGCCTCTACGACACCGCCCGCGACCTGCTCCCCGGCACCCTCGAACTCACCGACACCCGCTGGCGCTCCGAATACCTCTACTCCCGCGCCGCCACCATCTACGGCGGAACCGCCGAGATCCAGCGGAACATCATCGCCCGCCGACTCCTCGACCTCGGCAAGGAATAACCATGGACGCCGCCGAACGCGAACTCCTCACCGAAACCTTCCGCAAAGCCATGACCGGCACCACCGGCACCGCCCTCGACACCACCCTCACCGACCTCGGCTGGCCCGAACTCCTCACCGAGGAACCCGACACCGCCATCCCCGTCGTCTTCACCCTCCTCGGCGAAACCGGCACCCACGCCCCCATCCTCAACGACGTCCTCCTCCACGCCACCGGACAACCCCTCGGCGGCACCCTCCCCCTGCCCTACACCGGCGGCACCTGGCTCACCTGGGAACGCACCCACCCCGACACGACCCAGCCCACCAGCGTGATCGACCCCGCCCTCCCACTGCACGCCACCACCAGCCCCGGCGACCCCACCCTCCCCCTCGCCGCCGGACAACGCGCCCTGGGCTGGTGGCTCCTGGGCACCGGACGCACCATGCTCACCCTCACCCGCGAACACGCCCTCGCCCGCACCCAGTTCGGCCGGCCCATCGCCTCCTTCCAGGCCGTCCGCCACCGCCTCGCCGAAACCCTCGTCGCCCTCGACGGCGCCGAAGCCACCCTCCACACCGCCACCACCACCGCCACCAGCACGACAGCCACCACCAGCGACATCACCCTCACCGCCCTACTCGCCAAAGCCGCCGCCGGCAAAGCCGCCCTCGACACCGCCCGCCACTGCCAACAAGTCCTCGCCGGCATCGGCTTCACCGCCGAACACGACTTCCACCACCACCTCCGCCGCGTCCTCACCCTCGACGGCCTCCTCGGCAGCACCCGCGACCTCACCCGCCAGGCCGGCACCCACATCCGCCAGAACCAACACGCCCCACGCCTGATCAACCTCTGACCAGGCAGACCAACGCCGAAGAGCCCGCTCGCCCTTTGCTTTCTTGCTCGCCCTTCCGGAGGGGACTCCCACGGAATCGACCCCGAAATGGCGAGCAAGAAACGAAAGGGCGAGCGGCCCCGCGCCGCGCGGGTCGGGTTACACCACCCGGTCGCGGCGCAGGGCGGCGATCTCCTCAGTCGGGTAGCCGAGCTCGGAGAGGAGGGCGTCGGTGTGCTCACCGAGGGCGGGGACCGCGCCCATCGGGGGCGTCCACTCGGCGGCGATCGGCGGGGGCAGCAGCGCCTGGACGGCGCCGGTGGGGGTCGAGACATCCCGCCAGCGGTCGCGTTCACGCAGGTGCGGGTGGTCCAGGACGTCCTGGACGCCGTTGAGGCGGGCGTTGCCGAGCTCGGCGCCGTCGAGGATCTCCTGCGCCTCCACCAGGGTGACGCTCTTCGACCAGGCCGTGATCACCTCGTCGAGGCGGGCGCGCTCGCGCACCCGGTCGGCGTTGCCGGCGAAGGCCGGGTCGTCGGCCAGGTCGGGCCGGTCGAGGACGGTGCGGGCCAGCCGCTGCCACTCCCGGTCGTTGGTGGTGCCGAGGACGACCGTCTGGCCGTCCGCCGTCGGGTAGGCGCCGTAGGGGGCGACGGCCGGTGAGCCCACCCCGGCCGGCTGCTGTTCGACACCGGTGCCCATGGTGAAGTTGAGGGAGTAGCCCATCCACTCGGTGACGACGTCGAACAGGCTGAGCGAGATCGCCGAGCCGCGCCCGGTCTCCCGGCGGGCGTAGAGGGCCGCGAGAATCGAGCTCAGGGCGTACATCCCGGTGGCGAGGTCGATGATCGGAATGCCCGCCTTCGCCGGCCGGCCCGGCTCACCGGTCACCGAGCACGACCCGCCTTCGGACTGCACCAGCAGGTCGTAGGCCCGCTTGTGCGAGAGCGGCCCGCCCTCCCCGTAACCGGAGATGTCGACCGCGACCATCCGCGGATGGCGGGCGACCACCTGCTCTGCGGCCAGGCCGCGCCGGCCCGCCGCCCCGGGCGCGAGGTTCTGGATGAGGACGTCGGCCCGGTCCAGCAACCGCTCGAGCGCCTCGGCTCCCCGCGGGTCGGTGAGGTTGAGGGTCAGCGACTCCTTGCCGCGGTTGACCCACACGAAGTGGGCCGCCATCCCGTTGAGCGCGCCGTCGTAGTGGCGCGCGAAGTCCCCGCCGCGCGGGTTCTCGACCTTCACCACCCGGGCACCCATGTCGGCGAGGTGCCGGGTGGCGATCGGTGCCGCGACGGCCTGCTCGAGACCGACGACCAGCAGCCCCTCCAGCGGGCGCGGCCCGCCGCGGGCGGTGCCGCCGAGGGCTCGTTCGTCCGCCGCGGTCGGGTCCGGCGCGGTCGTGTCCGCTGCGGTCATGGGGGTGCCTCCCGGGATGTGCCGGCGTCGGCGGACGACGCGCGGCGAAAGGCGGCCGGCGGGGCAACCAACGCCCACGCCCGCCGCCGTCGGCTGTGTCTCGGTCAGGCCCTAGTCGGCCTTCTTGATCGCTGACTTCATCTGGTCCAGGTCGACCAGGACCGGCCAGCCGCTGACGCTCAGCGCGTTGCCGTGCCCGGTCTGGTGGACGTCGAACACCGACTGGATCGCGGCGTAGAAGCCCTGCACGTCGAGGGTCTGGTTGACCGCGCGCTTGGCCTGCCGGAGGCCGAAGCTGGGCATCGTCGCGATGTGCTGGGCCAACGCCCGGGTCTCGGTGTCGAGCTGGTCGCGGGGCACCACCTTGTTGACCATGCCGATCTTCTCGGCCTCGGTGGCGGTGACCGCGCGCCCGGTGAACAGGATCTCCTTGGCCTTTCGCGGGCCGAGCTCCCAGGTGTGCCCGTGGTACTCGACACCGCCGATGCCCATGGCGACGACCGGGTCGGAGAACAGCGCGTCCTCGGCCGCGACGATCAGGTCGCACGGCCAGCACAGCAGCAGCCCGCCGGAGATGCAGCGCCCCTGCACCGCAGCGATCGACGGCTTGGGGACGTTGCGCCACCGCAGCGAGAACTCCAGGTAGCGGCGGGCCTCCAGCTGGTAGAGCATCTCCAGGGTGATCTTCTCGGGGAGCGGCTGACCGGACTTCAGATCGTGCCCGGCGGAGAAGTGCTTCCCCTCCGCGCGCAGCACGATCACCGCGACGTCGCTGTCCGCCGCCGCCTTCGTCCACGCCGCGTCGAGCTCCTCGAGGAGGGGTCCGTTCTGCGCGTTCGCGACCTCGGGGCGGTTCAGGGTGATCGTCGCGATCCCGTCGGCGACGTCGTATAGGACTAACAAGGCTGGCTCCTCAGCTTCGCGGCAGACCGAGTACACGCTCGGCGACGATCGTGCGCTGGATCTCCGAGGTGCCACCGGCGATGGTCCCGGCGAAGGACCTCGCGTAGCGCTCGAACCATCCGGCGGAGAACGCGTCGAGATTGAGATGAGCGTAAGGCGCCGTCATCCCGGGATGCTCGAGTGCCGCCATGCCGGCCGACTCCATGGCCTGCTCCGAGGCCTTCTGCACCGCCTCCGAGCCGAGCAGTTTCAGGACGGACAGCGCGGCGACGTCCTGCTCGCCGCGCGCCGCGCGGGCCAGCGCCGCCGAGCCGAGCAGCCTCAGCGCCTGGGCGTCCATGACGAGCCGGGCGTACGCGTCGCGGTCGAGCGCGTCGACGGGACGGAAGTCGCGGGCGAGCTCCTCCAGCCGCAGCGCGAAGCTCAGCCACAGCAGGGTGCGCTCGTGGCCGAGCGAGCCGTTCGCGACGTGCCAGCCGTTGTTCAGCGCGCCGACGAGGTTCTCCGCCGGCACCCGGACGTCGTCGAAGAAGACCTCGTTGAAGTCGACGTCGTCGCGGTCGATCAGGGAGCCGAAGGGCCGACGGGTGACACCGGGGGTGTCGGTGGGGATCAGCAGCACGCTGATGCCCTTGTGCTTGGGCGCGTCCGGGTCGGTGCGGACGAAGGTGAGCAGCACGTCCGCGTCGTGGGCGCCGGATGTCCAGATCTTCTGCCCGTTCACCACGAAGTGGTCGCCGTCGAGCACGGCGCGGGTCCGCAGCGAGGCCAGGTCGGAGCCGGCACCGGGCTCACTCATCCCGAGCGCCGCGGTGATCTCGACCCGCAGGATCGGCACCGCCCAGCGGCGCTTCTGCTCCTCGGAACCGAACGACAGCAGCGAGGCGGCGATGATGCCGAGCCCCTGCGGGTTGAAGCTGTGGTAGATGCGCCGGCGGTCCAGCTCCTCGAGGTGCACGTACTGCTCGAGGATCGAGGCGTTGCGCCCGCCGAACTCCGGCGGGTTGCCCGGCAGCAGCCAGCCGGAGTCGAACAGCAGCCGCTGCCAGCGGCGCGCCCACTCGGGGACGTGCGCGCTCGAATAGGCGCGCTCGCCGGTCTCGGCCTCGCTGGGCAGGTTCGCGTCCAGGAACGCCGCGAACTCGGCGCGGAACCTCTCGACGTCGGCATCAAAGGTGAGCTGCACGGTACTCCTCGGCGATCAGCGCCCGGTGCTCGGCGGCGCCGCCGAGCAGCAGCTCGCCGGCGACTGCCCGCTTGAGCGCGAACTGCAGGTCGTTCTCCCAGGTGAAGCCCATGGCGCCGAACAGCTGCACGCCGTTGCGGAACACCACTGACTGGCACTCGCCGGCGGCGGCCTTCGCCATGGAGGCGGCGAGCCGGCGGCGCGGGTCGTCGGCCGCGATGGTCAGCGCCGCGAAGTAGGCCAGCGCGCGGGCGCGTTCCACCGCCACGTGCATGTCCACCGCCTTGTGCTTGACGGCCTGGAACGACCCGATCGGCGCGCCGAACTGCTCGCGGGTGCGCACATGGTCGAGCGTCAGCTCCAGGACCCGGCGGCAGGCCCCGACGACCGTGAGCGCCAGCCCGGTGAGCGCGAGGTCCCGGGCCGCCCGCGGGTCGGCGCCCGTGCGCGCGTCGTCGCCGACCCGGACTCCGGGCAGCGAGACCTCGGCGATGTGCAGCGTGGGATCGAAGACGTCGACCCGGGTGGCCCGCACGTCGGCCGCGGGGACGACGAAGACCCCCGCGTCGGTCACGACGGCCAGCCGGTCGGCGCGGTCACCGTCGAGGACGTAGCGCGAGACGCCACTGAGGAGCCAGCCGTCGCGGTCCCGCCGAGCGGACACGCCGTCCAGGACGGCGCTGCCGGTCCGGCCCTCCTCGGCGACCCCGGGCGCGAGCGGGGTGAACCAGGTCATCGTCGCCAGGTAGGGGGTGGGGTCGGTGGCCCAGCCGAGCTCCTCCAGGACGATCGCCAGCTCCACGGCCTCGCTGGGCTCGGTGAGCTCGGTCCAGCCGAGGTCGGCGTAGACCCGCCACAGCGGGGCCGGGTCGGCTCCCTCGTCGACGATCCCGCGGATCAGCGCGGGCGGGCACTCCTTTACCAGGACCTCGTGGATCGTCTTCTGCCACAGCCGCTGGTCGGAGTCGAACTCAAACAGCATCTCGCCCTCCTGCACTCGCGTCGGCGGCGGTGCCGGCCGGGATGCGCCGGGCGGCGGCCCCGGCCCAGGCCGGGCCGCCCGCGCCGCCGCGCGGGTCAGCGAAGATCGTCACATCGGCTCCTTGCGAGCGCACCCTGGCAGCCGGCACCCTGACACCACACCTGACGGGCCGGTGCGCGCGCGGGAGACCGACGGCCACCCCCGCCGGCCCTCCAACATCCCAGAGTCGGTTTGCAAGTGCCAGGTCACGTATCGACCACTCCTGCGGCCGTTCCGGCCGAACAGGTGCGAGAATACCATTCTCATTGATCGATAGCTATGATCTCGCCAGCACCAGAGTGGGACCACCTGCTGTGTTAGCAGTATGTCTGCGCAGCAGTGCAGTACTTTCTGTACATGGCACAGAAGACGGAGCTGCCCGTGATCACGCCGACGGAAGAGCCGGCCTGGAAGCAGCGTGCCGTCGAGCGCTCGACCCGGGCGGCCAAGCTCCGGGCCGAGCAGCGTGTGGTCCAGTTCCTCGACGCGGCCCAAGCCATCATCGCCGAGAAGGGCTCGATAGACCTCACCGTGCAGGAGGTCGTCGATCGGTCGCGTCAGTCGCTGCGGAGCTTCTACCAGCATTTCAGCGGCAAGCACGAACTTCTGCTCGCCCTGTTCGAGGACGCCCTCAACGAGTCCGCCCGGCAGATCCGCGAGGCCTCCGCCGTGGAGCCCGACCCGCTGGGCCAGCTCCGGATCACCGTGCACCTGCTGTACGAGCAGAGCCACTCCGACCGGGCACGTCAGCAGCGGCCCCTGTTCACCGACTTCGCCCCGCAGCTGTTGGTCTCGCACCCGACCGAGGTCAAGGTCGCGCACGCGCCGCTGCTCGCCCTGATCACCGACATGATGACGAGGGCCGCCGCGGCCGGTCAGCTGCGCCCCGATCTCAAGCCGCGCCGCGCCGCCGCGATGGTGATGCAGACCGTCATGTTCCTGGCCCAGTCCAACGGGGTCTCCGAGGACGAGAACGTACATCCGATCACCGTCGAGGAAGTCTGGGATTTCTGCCTCAGCGGTTTCACCGGTGGTATCCGGAGCACCTGAGCGCACCCACCCCGCACCCGGCCGGGCGGCACCCCCGCCCGCCCGCCGCTAAGAAGCCCTTTCTCCACGGCCGTCTCTCCACGGCCGTCAGGTGGTCTCGGGCAGGCCACCGATCAGCAGATCGGCCGCCGCATAGGGGTCACGCCGGCCGTTGGCCACCTCGTCGGCGAGCCGGCCGAGGTCCGGGTGCTCGCGCAGCCGGGTCTGGGCCAGCGAGAGGATCTGGGCGTGCGCCCGGGCCGTCCGGCGGGCGAGAGTGTCGGCGCGGTGATGGGCGTCGATCGCCTCGACCAGCGCGGCCAGGCCCTCCCCCTTCGACGCGACGAGGGTGAGGATCGGGGCGTCGACCTCGAGGTGCAGGTCGCGCACCGTCTGGTCGGCGCCGTCGCGGTCGGCCTTGTTGACGACCAGCAGGTCGGCGACCTCCAGCAGGCCCGCCTTGGCCGCCTGGACGGCGTCACCGGCGCCCGGCGTCAGCACGACGATCGTCGGGTCGGCGACGGCGGCGATCTCGATCTCGGACTGGCCGACCCCGACCGTCTCCACCAGGACCAGGTCGTAGGCCAGGTTGGCGAGCACCCGCACGGCGGCCGGCACGGCGGCGGCGAGCCCGCCCAGGTGGCCGCGGGCGGCCAGCGAGCGGATGAGGACGTCGGGGTCGTTCGTGTGCGCGGCCATCCGGATCCGGTCGCCGAGCAGCGCCCCGCCGCTGTAGGGCGAGGACGGGTCGACGGCGAGCACCGCGACCCGCAGGCCGCGCTCCCGGTAGGCGCCGACGAGCGCGCCGATCGTGGTCGACTTCCCCGCGCCGGGCGGGCCCGTCACGCCGATCACCCGGGCGGTGGCCGGTTCGAGGGCCGCCAGCACCTCGGCACGGCCGGCGCCCTCGACCTGGCTCAGCAACCGGCCGACGGCGCGCAGTGAACCAGCGCGCGCGGCGGCCACAGTCTCCAGAATGTTCACCGGGGTCCGATACGCGGGCCGGCCGGGGACGTGTCACGGCCGGTAACGCCGGCGGCCTCGACGGAACCGACGTGCGCACCAGAACCGACGGCCCGCGAGATCCGGGGCCGAACACCGACCGAAGCGGCCGCGTTCTTGATCGTGATCGCATTCATGAGAATGTTAGTCTTCCAGATCGAAAGTGCGGCTAGCAAGAGAGGGAAACCTTAATGCAGATCAGCGGAAACTCCGCCCTCGTCGTCGGTGGAACCGGCGGCCTCGGTGAGGCCACCGTCCGCCGTCTCCACGCCGCGGGCGCGAAGGTCGTCGTGGCCGACGTCGCGGACGAGAAGGGCAAGGCACTGGAGTCCGAGCTGGGCATCCGCTATGTCCACGTGGACGCCACCTCGGAGGAGGACATCCTCGCCGCGATCGCCGAGGCCAAGACGCTGGGCCCGCTGCGGATCTCGGTCGACACCCACGGCGGCCCGGCCGCCGGTGGCCGGCTCGTCGGCAAGGACGGCTCGCCGCACAGCCTCGACGCCTTCACGACGACCGTCACGTACTACCTGACCGCGGTGTTCAACGTGACCCGGCTGGTGGCGGCCGCCATCGCCCAGGAGGAGCCGCTGGAGGGCGGGGCCCGGGGCGTCATCGTCAACACCGCGTCGATCGCCGGCTTCGAGGGGCAGATCGGCCAGATCGCCTACTCCGCCGCCAAGGGTGGCGTCATCTCCATGACGCTGGTCGCCGCGCGTGACCTCTCGCCGCTGGGCATCCGGGTGAACGCGATCGCTCCGGGCACGATCCTGACCCCGGCCTACGGCAAGGCCGGCGAGAAGCTGGAGGCCTACTGGGGCCCGCAGGTCCCGTTCCCGAAGCGGATGGGCCAGTCGCCCGAGTACGCCTCGCTCGCCGAGCAGCTCATCACCAACGACTACCTCAACGGCGAGGTCATCCGCCTCGACGGCGCGCTGCGCTTCCCGCCGAAGTAGTCCCCGCCCCGCCTCGGCGGTGGCGCGGGGAGTCGCTCCCCGCGCCACCGCCGACCACCGGCAGGCACCCGTCGCGGGTCAGGCCTCCAGACCGATGATGCGGGTCGCGATGATGTTCTTCTGGATCTGCGACGTCCCGCCCATGACGCTCTGCGAGCGACTGTAGAGGTAGGTGCCCAGCAGCTCGGCGTCGCGAGTGCCGCCCGCGTCCAGCGAGGCGTGCCCCACCGACTGCTCGACCCAGGTCATCAACAGCTTGTCCAGCGAGCCGTCCGGGCCGTGGCTGAGCCCGTCGAGCTGCTCGGACAGCCGCCGGCGCACGTGCAGGCGCAGCATCTCGGTCTGCACGGCGGCCCACCGCAGCGACTCCGACGGCTCCCCGTCCAGGCGGGCCGCCAGGTTGCGCACGGTCTTTCCGTACCGCGCGGTGAAGCCCAGCGTCGAGGGCTCCCGTTCGTGGCTGACGACCGTCATGGCCAGCTTCCAGCCCTCGCCGGGCGCGCCGACCATCTGGTCGGCCGGCACCGTCGCGCCGTCGAACAGGACCTGGCCGAACTCCTTGGTCACCCCGCTGATCATCGGCAGCGGGCGCTGCTCGATGCCCGGCTGGTGCATGTTCACGATGAATCCGGAGATGCCCTTGTGCCGTGGGGCGTCCGGGTCGGTGCGGGCGAGCACGAGGCACCAGTCGGCGTCATCGGAGTAGCTCGTCCAGATCTTGTGGCCGTTGAGGACGTAGTGGTCGCCCTCCAGGGTGGCCGTCGTGGTCAGGGAGGCCAGGTCGGAGCCGGCGCCGGGCTCGCTGAAGCCCTGGCACCAGCGCTCGGTGCCGTTGATCATGCCTGGCAGGAACCGCTGCCGCAGTTCCTCGCTGCCGTGCCGGCCCAGACCGATGACCAGGTAGCCCAGGCTCGGCCGCGCCGGCGCGCCGGCGCGGGCCAGCTCCTCGTCGACGATCACGTCGTAGACGGGCGGCAGCTCCTGGCCGCCGTACGCCTTCGGCCAGGAGGTCCCGAAGAACCCGCCCTCGTACAGGGCCTGGTGCCACTGCGCCGCCTTGGCCCAGTACTCGTCACCCGACGTCGGGAACTTCTTCGCGTTCTCGGCGAGCCAGTCCTGCAGCCGCGTGCGGAAGGCGGCCTCCTCCGGCGAGTCACGAAAGTCCAAGGTCGATCTCCTCCAGAGAGACGGGGAACAGCGCGCCGGACGTCAGCGCGCGGCGCAGGAAGACGTGGGCGAGGCACTCCCAGGTGTTGCCGATGCCGCCGTGCACCTGGATCGACGTCTCGCAGATGGTCCGCGCGGCGCGCTCGGTGTAGACCTTCGCGAACCGGCCGGCCCGCAGCGCCTCCGCCGGGTCCAGCTCGTCGACCGCCCAGGCGGCGTAGCGCAGGATGCTGACCGAGCCCTCGATCAGCGCGAGGCTTTCGGCGAGCAGGTGGGCCACGGCCTGGAACGAGCCGATCGTCTTGCCGTACTGGCTGCGTACCTTCGCGTAGTCGCAGGCCAGCGCGTGCGCGCCACGGGCGGCGCCCAGGATGTCGGCGGTGGTGACGACCAGCGCCAGCGCCTGCCAGCGCTGCGCGGCGTCCGCCGCGAGCTCCCCGACCGGCGTGACGGGGTCGGCGACGGCGGCGTTCGTGCGGGTGAGGTCGATCCCGAACACCGGCTCGCCGACACCGGTCGTCTCGATCCGGTTGTCGACCAGGCGCAGGGCGGCGCGCAGGCCGCGGGCGTCCACCGCCTCACCACCGACGGCGAGCGCCACCGACTCGGCCGCCGTGCCGGACCTGGCCTGCAGGTCGTCGGCGAGCACCGGCCCGAGGAAGGGGACGTCCACCAGGCCGCGGGCGAACTCCTCCACGACGAGGGCGACCTCGACCCCGGAGGCGCCGTCGGAGCGCAGCGAGCGCCACCCGGTGGCGGCGACCGCCTTCTCCAGCCGCGCCACACGGTCGGCGTCGTCGAGATCGATGACCGATCCCGGGCCGAGGTCGTCGGCCAGCCGGGCGGCCGCCTCGCGCAGCTCCCGCTGCTCAGTCGTCAGACGTACGTCCATAGCGCTCCTTGAGGACTCGCCGCAGTACCTTGCCCGAGGGCAGGCGGGGGATTTCTTCCACGAACTCGATCCGGCGGGGCCGCTTGTAGGAGGCGAGCCGTTCGCCCACCCACGCGACAAGCTCCGCCGGGTCGACCTTGGTGTCCGTGTCCGTGTCCGTGTCCGTGCTCGTCACGACGGCCGCGACGAGCACCTCGCCGTCGGCCGGGTCGGGCAGGCCGAACACGGCGCAGTCTGCGACCGCGGGGTGGGCGTGCAGCACGCCCTCGACCTCGGCGGGCGCGATCTGGAAGCCGCGCACCTTGACCATCTCCTTGACCCGGTCGGTGAGGCGCAGCCAGCCGTCCGGGTCGAGGTCGCCGACGTCGCCGGTGCGGTACCAGCCGTCGTCGAACGCGTCCGCCGTCGCCTCGGCGGGCAGGTAGCCGGCCATCAGCGACTCCGCGCGGGCCTGGATCTCGCCGGTCGCGCCGGGGCCGACCGGCAGGCCGGTCTCCAGCGACACCACCCGCAGCCGCACGCCCGGCACGGCCCGGCCGACGCTGTCGAGCCGGGCGCCCGCGAGCGGGTTGCAGGCGATGACCGGCAGCTCACTGGCGCCGTAGGCGGGCACCCAGCCGACGCCGGTACGCCTGGTGACAGTCTCGGCGACGCTGGTCGTCACCGGCGTCGCGCCCCACATTATGTACCGCAGCGACGACAGGTCGAAGGACTCCAGCGTCGGATGGGAGGCCATCGCCAGCGCGATCGGCGCGACGGCCATCTCGACGGTGATCCGGTCGGTCTCGATCGAGCGCAGCATCAGCTCGAGGTCGAACCGGCGGTGCAGCCGCAGCCAGGCACCGGTCTCCAGCGCGGTGACGATGTTGAGCAGGCCGAGGATGTGCGAGGGCGGGGTGGTGATCTGGATCCGGTCCGCGGCGGTGAGGCCCAGCGCGTCACGCCAGTGCCCGACGGCCGCGGCGAAGGAGGCGTGCGTGTGCCGGGCTGCCTTCGGCAGGCCGGTCGTGCCGGAGCTGAAGACCAGCAGCGCGTCGGCGTGCGGGTCGGGCGCCGGGAACGGCCCCTCCCCCGGGCCGGTCGGCTCGTCGAGGTGCCACATCGGCAGCAGCTCGGCCAGCGCGTCCTGGTCGCCGACGGCGTGTGCGGGCTCGGTGACGGCCAGCGCGTGCTCGATCTCGGCCCGCCTCCAGGACGGGCTCAGCAGTACGATGGCCGCACCCAGTCGCCAGAGCGCCCGGACGGCCAGCACGAACTCCGGCCGGTTCGAGGCCATCAGCGCGACGCGTTCCCCCGCCCGGACCCCATGTTTCGCCAACGCCGTGGCCAGCCCGTCCGTCAGCGCGTCGAGTCGCTCGAGGCTGTACCGCTGTTCCTCGAAGACGAGCGCGGGGCGGTCACTCACTGCCGCTCCTTTCGGACGGTCACGTCAACGCGGAGGCAGGCACGGGACGGCGTCGCGAACCTCCCCGGTTCGCATGCGGAAATTATATTCTCACGTCAGCAGAATCTTCATACCAGAAGGAGGCCGTCGATGCCGAGAGCCCCTCTGTTCCAGAGGGCGACCGTCACCCGGACCGTTCACGAGACCGCTGACGCGCGTACCTTCGTGCTCGCTCCGCGCGAGGGATCGTTCACGTACCGGGCCGGCCAGTTCGTCACGTTCCGGGTGCAGATCGACGGCGAGGAGCTCCTGCGCTCGTATTCGATGTCCAGCGCCCCGGAAACCGACTCCGAGCTCATGACCACCGTAAAGCGGGTGCCGGGCGGGCGGGTGTCGAACTGGCTGATCGACAACGTCGGCGCGGGTGACGAGGTCGAGGTCACCGAACCCAAGGGTGTCTTCTGCCTGCAGGAGACCGACGTCCCCCTGCTGGGTTTCTGCGGCGGCAGCGGAATCACCCCGATCATCTCGCTCGCGAAGAGCGCGCTGTCGGGCACGGAACGCACTGTCCGACTGCTGTGCGCCGACCGGGACCAGCCATCAATGATCTTCGAGCGGGCGCTGGCGGAACTCGGCGAGAAGTACCCGGACCGTCTTTCCGTCGTGCGGCACCTCGACGCCGACCGCGGATTCCTCGACGACGCCGCCGTCAAGGCGTTCGTCGGTGCCGACGGCAACGCCGACTGCTACATCTGCGGCCCCGAGCCGTTCATGGATCTCGTCGAGAGCGCGTTTCCCGGGCCCGGACGGGTCTTCGTCGAGCGCTTCGGCACCCCGGCGCACACCGAGCCCGCCGGCCCGGAGGTCGAGGGGACCGTCACCATCATCCTCGGCCGGAAGAAGATCGCCGTCTCCCGACGGGAGGGCGAGACGCTGCTCGAAAGCGCGCGCCGCGGCGGCCTGGCCCCGCCGTTCTCCTGTGAGTCCGGAACCTGCGCCACCTGCATCGCGAAACTGGTCGAGGGCACCGCGACGATGCGGGTCAACGACGCCCTCACCCAGGACGAGATCGACGACGGCTACGTGCTGACCTGCCAGGGAGTGCCCGACTCGCACTCGGTCGTCGTCCGCTACGAGTGATCGGGCCGGCCGCCGTGCTCGCCCAGGCGAGGCGGCGGCCCGTAGACGGGCTCATGGCCCGCTACATGGATCGGGCTGCCGACGAGCCGGAAGTCGCCGGCGGTCACCACGACCTCGGGGGTGGCCGCCAGCGCCTCGGGCAGCGTGCGCACCTTCGCCGCGGGCACGCCGAGGCGCCGCAGCCGAGTCTCCCAGTTCTCGGCGGTGTCGCGGGCCAGGGCGTCGGTGACCACCGCGAGGACCTCCTCGCGGCGGGCCGCCCGCTCGGCCATCGTCGCGAAGCCGCTCACCCCGGCCTCGGTGGCGAACGAGCGCCAGAAGCCGTCGTGGGTGACGAACAGCGCGAGGTAGCCCTCCCCCGTCGGGAAGAGCTGGGCCGGGACGTAGTAGGAGTGCGCGCCGAAGGGCAGCCGGCGCGGCTCGACCCCGTCGTTGAGGTAGGCGGCCGCGCGGTAGTTGAGCTGGGAGAGCATCACGTCGCGCAGCGAGACCTCGAGCTGGCCGCCGCGGCCGGAGACGATCTGGGCCAGCAGCGCGACCGCGGCGGTGAGACCGGCGGAGTTGTCCGCCGAGGAGTAGCCGGGCAGGGTCGGCGGGCCGTCCGGGTCGCCGGTGAGCGCCGCGATGCCGGTGGCGGCCTGGATCACGTAGTCGAACGCCGGGTCGTCACCCGCTGACAGGCCGAAGCCGGTCAGCGCGACGCAGACGAGCTTCTCGTTGTACTTGCGCAGGTCCTCGTAGGTCAGGCCGAACCGGCGGATCGCCGACGGCTTGAGGTTGACCAGCAGCGCGTGCGCGTCGGCGGCGAGCTCGCCGAGCCGGGCCCGGCCGTCCTCGCTGGTCAGGTCGAGGCGGATGCTGCGCTTGCCGCGGTTGATGCTGGCGAAGTAGGCGTCGCTCACCTGCCGGGAGAGGTCACCTCCCGGCGGTTCGAGCTTGGTGACCTCCGCGCCGAGGTCGGCGAGCACCATCGTCGCGTACGGGCCGGCGAGGATGTGGCCGACCTCGAGGATGCGGATGCCGTCGAGCGGTCCGACGCTCATCTCACTTCCGCCGCGAGGGCGGCGATCACTTCCCGGGTGCGGCGCTTGGAGGCGACCAGCTCGTCCCGGTTGTCGCCGATGGGCAGCAGCCGCACCGACAGGTCGGTGACGCCCGCGTCGGCGAACTGCCGGAACCGGGCCAGGATCGCCGTCTCGTCGCCGGCCGCGCACAGGTCGCCGACGCTCGTGGCGTCGCCCTGGTCGAGCAGCCGCTGGTAGTTCGGGGAGACCTCGGCCTCGCCGAGGATGCGGTTCGCCCGCTCCCGGGCCTTGTCGACGTCGGCCGGCGCGCACAGGCAGACCGGGATGCCCGCCACGATCCGCGGCGCCGGGCGGCCCGCCTCCTGGGCGGCCTTGGTGATCCGCGGCGCCACGTGGTCGGCGACCGCGCGCTCGTCGGCCAGCCACAGCACCGTCCCGTCGGCGTGCTCGCCGGCGATGCGCAGCATCACCGGGCCGAGCGCGGCCACGAACACGGGCAGCGGGGCGATCGGGCCGATCTCGAGCGGGTTGTGCACCCGGAAGGTGTCGTTCTCGACGTCCACCGGGCCGGGCCCGTGCAGCGCGACGTTGAGGACCTCGAGGTAGTCGCGGGTGAACGCCGCCGGCTTGTCGTAGGGCAGGCCGAGCATGTCCCGCACGATCCAGTGGTGCGACGGCCCGACACCCAGCGCCAGCCGCCCGTTGGTAGCCGCCTGCGCGGACAGCGTCTGGCGCGCCAGCGCCACCGGGTGCTGGGCCTGCAGCGGGACGACCGCCGTGCCCAGCTCGATGCGCTCCGTGCGCGCGCCCATCAGCGAGACGGCGATCAGGGCGTCGAAGTCCGAGGGCACCTGGGGGATCCAGGCGGTGTCCATCCCCGCGCTCTCGGCCCACAACACGTCGTCGATCATCCGCCCGACCTTGCGCGCGGAGTCACCCCGCTCCGGTCCGATCATCACGCCGACCCGCACTGGACCCCTCCAGGTCTCGAATGTTTCCGATGTCTCGCTGCGCCCGTGCCCCGGATCAGGACGGGGTGGGTGTCGAGGTCAGCGCGCGGACCTCGGTGACCAGCTGCTCGAGCGGGGTGCCGGTCGGGAACACCCCGGCGGCGCCCGCCTCGAGCAGCTTGGGGACGTCCGCCGGCGGGATGGTGCCGCCGACGACGACGGCGATGTCGGCGGCGTCCGCCGCCCGCAGCGCCTCGATCGTGCGCGTGGTCAGCGCGATGTGCGCGCCGGAGAGGATGCTCAGCCCGACGACCGCGACGTCCTCCTGCAGCGCGATGGTCACGATGTCCTCGACGCGCTGCCGGATGCCGGTGAACACGACCTCGAAGCCGGCGTCACGCAGCGCCCGCGCGACGATCTTGGCCCCGCGGTCGTGCCCGTCCAGGCCGGGCTTGGCGACCAGTACCCGCGCCGGCATCAGAACACCACCGGCTGCTGGAACTCGCCCCAGACGTTCTTGAGGGTGGTGACCATCTCGCCCACCGTGCAGTAGGCGTTGGCGCAGTCGATCAGGTCGTGCATCAGGTTCCCGTTCCCCTCCGCGGCGCGGGCCAGCGCGTCGAGGCTGGCCCGGACGGCCGCGGCGTCGCGCTCGCCCTTGACCTTGGCCAGCCGCTTGAGCTGTCGTTCCCGGCCTTCGGCGTCCAGTTCGTAGGTGGCCAGGTCGGGCGCCGGCTCGTCGGAGACGAACCGGTTCACACCGACGATCGGTACCTTTCCGCTCTCGATGTCCTGGTGCAGCTGGTACGCCTCGTCGGCGATCATGCCCTGGAGGTAGCCGTCCTCGATCGCGCGGACCATGCCGCCGTGCTGCTCGAGGTCGTCCATGATCTCGACGATGCGGGCCTCGGTGGCGTCGGTGAGCGCCTCGACGAAGTACGAGCCGCCCAGCGGGTCGGCGGTGCGGGTCACACCCGTCTCGTAGGCGAGGATCTGCTGGGTGCGCAGCGCGAGCGTCGCCGACTCCTCGCTGGGCAGCGCGAACGGCTCGTCCCAGGCGGCGGTGAACATCGACTGCACGCCGCCGAGCACCGAGGCCATCGCCTCGTAGGCGACCCGGACGATGTTGTTCTGCGCCTGCGGCGCGTACAACGACGCCCCGCCGGCCACGCAGCCGAAGCGGAACATCGACGCCTTGTCGGCGGTCGCGCCGTAGCGCTCCCGGACGATGGTCGCCCACCGCCGCCGGCCCGCCCGGTACTTGGCGATCTCCTCGAAGAAGTCACCGTGGGTGTAGAAGAAGAAGGACACCTGCGGGGCGAACTTCTCGATCGACAGCCGCCCGCGCTCGATGACGGTGTCGCAGTAGGTGACGCCGTCGGCGAGGGTGAACGCCATCTCCTGCACCGCGTTCGCGCCGGCGTCCCGGAAGTGCGCGCCGGCCACGGAGATCGCGTTGAAGCGCGGGACCTCCTCGGCGCAGAACTCGATGGTGTCGGCGATCAGGCGCAGCGACGGCTCCGGGGGCCAGATCCACGTCCCGCGGGAGGCGTACTCCTTGAGGATGTCGTTCTGGATCGTCCCGGTCAGCTTGGCCCGGGGCACGCCGGAGCGCTCCGCGGCCGCCACGTAGAAGGCCAGCAGGATCGCGGCGGTGCCGTTGATCGTGAAGCTGGTGCTGATCTTGTCCAGCGGGATGCCGTCGAAGAGCACCTCGGCGTCGGCGAGCGTGTCGACGGCGACACCGACCCGGCCGACCTCCTCGGTCACCTCGGGGTCATCGGAGTCGTACCCGCACTGGGTCGGCAGGTCGAGGGCCACCGACAGGCCCGTCCCGCCCTGTTCGAGCAGGTAGCGGTAGCGGTTGTTGGACTCCTCGGCGGTGCCGAAGCCGGAGTACTGGCGGAACGTCCACGTACGCCCGCGGTACCCGGAGGCGTAGTTGCCCCGGGTGAACGGGAACCGGCCCGGCGCGGGCGGTTCGGTACCGCGGTCCGCCGGCCCGTACACCGGCTCCACCGGCAGGCCGGAGTTGGTCTGGGCAGAATCGCTCATCGTCGCTTCGACACTTTCTGGAGACGGAACGTCGACACCGGGGCCGGGAGTGCGGGGCTCACCGGGTGCCGGCCGCGCGCCGGCGGCGCGCGCGGGCTCCGGGCGTCTGGATCACCTGGTCACCGCAGGTCGTCCTTCATCACCTTGCCCGAGGCGTTCAGCGGGAGGCTCTCGAGGAACTCGACCGTCCTGGGCACCTTGAACCCCGCCATCCGGCCTTTGCTCCAGGTGATCAGATCGTCCGCGGTGACCGGGGCGCGCCGGACGACGAAGGCCTTGCCGACCTCGCCCATCCGCTCGTCCGGAACGCCGATGACGGCCGCCTGCGCGACCGCGGGGTGCTCGAGCAGGAACCCCTCGATCTCGGCCGGGTAGGCGTTGAAGCCCCCGACGATGAACATGTCCTTCTTGCGGCCGACGATCCGCAGGTGCCCCCGCTCGTCGAGCGTGCCGAGGTCACCGGTGTGCAGCCAGCCGTCGGGGTCGATCGCCTCGGCGGTGGCGGCCGGGTCGTCGAGGTAGCCCTGCATCACCGTGTACCCGCGCACGAGCACCTCGCCGTCGCCGGCGACGGCCACCTCGACCCCGTCGCAGGCGGTGCCGACCGTGGTCGCGATGTCCTCGAACGAGTCGCCCGGGCGCGAAGCGGTCGCCGTCCCCGCCTCGGTGAGGCCGTAGCCGGTCATGATCGACCGGAACGGCAGCTCGTCGCGCATCCGCCGGATCAGCTCGACGGGGATGTCGGCGGACCCGGTGACGGCGCACCGCAGCGAGGCCAGCGCCGACTTGTCCGGCACCGCGAGCAGCGAGTGGTAGAGCGTCGGCGGACCGGGCAGCATGGTGATCCGCTCGCGCTCGACCAGCTCGATCAGCCGGTCGATCTCGAAGACCGCCATCGGCACGATGGTCGCCCCGCGGATGAGCGCGGCGACCAGGCCCGCCTTGTACCCGAAGTTGTGGAAGAACGGGTTGACGCAGAGGTAGCGGTCGCCCTCGCGCAGGTCGGCGAGGTCGCACCACTCCTCGTACAGCCGCAGCGTCTGCCGGTGGTTCATCATGACGCCCTTGGGACGCCCGGTCGTGCCCGAGGTGAACAGGATGTCGGCGGTCTCGTCGCCGTCCTGGCCCACCGGCCTGTCGAGCGGCGTGCCGCTCGACAGGAAGCCCGACCTGACGTCGACGGCGGGGACGCAGGTGGTGCCGGCGTAGACCTGCCCGAGGAAGCCCTCCTGGACCAGGACCATCTTCGCTCCGCTGCGGCGCAGGATGTCGTCGGCCTCCTCGGCCCTGTACCGGGTGTTGACCGGGACCAGAACTCCGCCGGCGGTCAGCAGCCCGAAGGCCGCGATGATCCACTCGGCGGAGTTCGGTGCCCAGATCGCCACCCGGTCACCCTTGCCCACCCCCGCCGCCGCGAACGAGCCCGCGGCGGCGCGGATGCGGTCGACCAGCTCGGTGTAGGTGAGGCGCAGCGCACCGTCGACGACCGCCTCGGCGTCGTCGAAGCGGTCGGCCGTGCTCAGCACCATCTCCGGGATGGTTTCCCATTTCATCCCGAGATCAGCCGGGCCAGGTTTCCGCCCATGATCAGGGCCTTCTCCTCGTCGGTGAGGTTCTTCAGCTCGTCGACGAAGCTCGCTGGGTCACCGAGGCCCTCGGGGTGCGGGAAGTCCGAGCCGAACAGCACCCGCTCGACGCCGAGCAGCTCGGCGAGGTCGGACATGTTCTCTTCCCAGAACGGGCTGATGTGCACGTTGCGCCGCAGCACCGACACCGGCTCCTCGGCGAACTGCTGCGGGTACTTCTTGTAGACGTCCTTCAGGGTCTTGATCAGCGGGCCGACCCAGGAGGCGCCGTTCTCGACCACGGCGATCTTCAGGGTGGGGAACCGGGACAGCGCGCCGTGGCAGATCAGCGCGGCCACCGAGTCCTCGATCGGGCGCCACTGGCCGATCATCCGGAAGACGTCCGGCTGGAACGGCAGGAACTCCCGCTTGTTGCTCTCCCAGTCGTCGGTGTACCGGCTGTAGCCGCTGTCCGAGGAGTGCAGCGTGACCAGCAGGTCGTGCTCGACGACCTTCTCCCAGAAGGGGTCGAACTCCGGCAGGCCGAACGACCGCGAACCGCTGAACCCGGGAACCGGCGCCGGACGGATCAGGATCGCCTTCGCCCCGCGCTCGACGACCCACTCCAGCTCCTCGATCGCCTTCTCGACGATCGGCAGCGTGATCACCGGGGTGGTGAAGATCCGGTTCTCGTAGTTGAACTGCCAGGTCTCGTACAGCCACTCGTTGAGCGCGTGGATGACGATGTGGGTCAGCTCCGGGTCGTCGCTCATGCGTTCCTCGAGCAGGCTCGCCAGCGTCGGGAACATCAGCGTCCGCTCGATGCCCTGCTCGTCCATGAGCTCGAGGCGGGCCTTCGGCTCGCGGAAGGCCGGGATCGAGCGCATCGGCTTGCCGATGATCTCCCGGTAGGACTTGCCCTCCGGGTTGCCGATCCGGAAGTAGTCCTCCTGCGCGCCCGGCCGGGCGACGACCTCGAAGGTCGGATTGGGGATGTACTCGCTGATGTGACCCCGGACAGCGATCTTGGTCCGGCCGTCCACCTCGACGTACCGGATCGCGCCCTTGAACTCCTCGGGCAGGTACTTGGTGAATGCGTCCTGGGTCTCGTACAGGTGGTTGTCCGCGTCGAAGATCGGGTACGGCGGCACTCGCGTAGACATTGAGATCCTCCCTTACTGATAAGGAGAACCTTATTCTCTTACCTGCCCGGCCGCAATGTGTGCGGCCGGGTCCCGCTGCCGGTCACCCGGCCGGTCGCGGTCGGGAACGGCGCGTAGCTCCCGACGGAGAACAGCCTTCTGGATCTTACCGCTGGGGGTCCGCGGGAAGTCCTCGATCGCGCGAAGCTCCTCCGGCCACTTCTGCCGGGCCAGACCGGCCCGCGCGAAGTGCGCGCGCACCTCCTCCAGGGTGGGCAGCTCGCCACCGGGCTGCAGCCGCAGGATCGCGGCGGCGTGCTCACCGAGCCTGGCGTCGGGCGCCGCGACCACCGCGACCTCGGCGACCCCGGGCATGGTGAGCAGCACCTCCTCGACCTCGAGCGCGCTGATGTTCTCCCCGCCGCGGATGATGAAGTCCGCCTTGCGGTCGACGATCGTCAGGTAGCCGTCGGCGTCGAGGACACCGACGTCGCCCGTGCGGTACCAGCCGTCGGCGTCGAAGACCTGCTCGGTCAGGGCCTCGTCGAGGTAGCCGAGGCAGAGGTCCGGGCCGCGACTGAGGATCTCGCCGTCGACGTCGAGGCGGATCTCCACCCCGGGCAGCGGGTCGCCGTCGGTGAACAGGCGCTTGTCCGCCGGCGCGGTGTGGCGCGAGCCGGTGATCGAGGGGTGCTCGGTGCTGCCGTAGGAGCGGAAGACGGTGATGCCGAGCTCGTCGAGCCGGGTGGTGACCGCCGCCGGGACGGACGACCCGCCCAGCCCGGCGTACCTCATCGCCGGCAGGTGCCGCTCGGGGGTGAAGCTCGGGTGGTCCAGCAGGCTGGTCACGAAGTAGGTGGCGCCACCGCCGACGGTCAGCCCGTCGCTCACCATCAGTTCCAGGGCCCGGGCCGGGTCCCAGACATCGGCCAGGTTGATCGGCCGGCCGTCCAGTACCGGGATCAGGAACGCGTTCAGCATGCCGATGAAGTGACCGACCGGCGCGGCGGTGAGCTGGCGGCCGCGGTCCGCCGGGTAGAGGCCGGCGAGCTGGCGCGTCTCGAAGCCGAGGGTCTGGTGGGTGTGGATGACGCCCTTGGGGTCACGGGTGGTGCCCGAGGTGAACGCGATCACCGCCGGGGCGGCCGGGTCGGTGGCGATCACGCCGGGCAGCGGGGTTTCGGCGAGCAGCTCGTCGAAGTCACGGCCGACCACGCCGACGACGGGGACGTCCCGGCTCAGGTCGGGCTGGTACTCCATCCGCCCGAAGCCCTCGGCGGTGACGAAGACCTTGGGTGAGGTCCGCTCCAGGATGTAGCTCAGCTCTTTGCGCCCGTAGAAGTGCACGACGGGGACCACGACCGCCCCGAGGAAGGACGACGCCCAGAAGACGGCGGCCGCCTCCATCCAGTTCGGCAGCTGGAAGACGACGACGTCGCCGGGCCCGACGCCGCGCGCCCGCAGGCCGGCGGCGAGCCGGCGGGCGACCCGCTCGACATCACGGAACGTTCCGGACCACGGCCGGACCGCGGAGTGGACGCGGAACTGCGCGTCGGGGCTCGCGCCGAGGCCGGCGGAGAGCAGGCCGCCCAGCGTCTCGGACGTCCACCACCCCTCATCCTCGTACCGTTTGACCAGCTCAGGTGGGATCGTGCGCATGGCGCGAGCTCCGATCTCTGGCGATACCTAGACTCTCTCAGGCAGGGAGGACAAGTTCCACCGCTCCCGGCGACCGGCAGCGCCGGCGGTACCGGTGGCGGTGCCGGCGAGCGGTCGGCCGGCTACCGCGAACGGCCGGCCGGGCGCCGGTCACCGTCCGTGGACGGCGACTGGACGGGGCCGCGGCCACCGCCGAAGGACCCGGCCAGCAGGCCGGGAATGCTACTCTCTTGTATCAAGAATTAAATTCTCAGGTCTTTGGTCGTGGGTCCTTAGCCGTGGGTCCCAAGTCGTGGACCGTTCCCGAGCCGTGGAGTCGCGCCCGTGATTGATCTTGAGCTGGATGATGGGCTCGCCGTCATCACCATCGACCGGCCGGAGGCACGCAACGCCATCTCGCTGGCGACCATGGGCGAGCTGGAGAAGGCGCTGGACGCCGCCGCGGGCGCGGGCGCGCTCGTCATCCGGGGCGCCGGCGACCGGGCGTTCGTCTCCGGCGGCGACCTCAAGGAGCTCGCCGCGCTGCGCACCGAGGACGAGGCCACCGGCATGGCACTGCGGATGCGGGCGATCTGCGACCGCATCGCGGACTTCCCCGCCCCGGTCGTGGCCGCGCTCAACGGACACGCGCTGGGTGGCGGCGCCGAGGTCGCGGTGGCCGCGGACATCCGCGTCGCCGCCGACGACATCAAGATCGGTTTCACCCAGTCGACGCTGGCGATCATGCCGGCGTGGGGCGGCGCCGAGCGCCTGGCGGACCTGGTCGGACGGGGCCGGGCACTGCTGCTCGCCGGCACCGGCGTCACCCTGGGCGCGGCCGAGGCCGAGCGGCTCGGCCTGCTCGACCGGGTCCTGCCCCGCGCCGAGTTCGACGCGGGCTGGCGGGCGCTGGCCAGGTCGCTGGCCACTCCCCCGGCACGGGCGATCAAGTACGTCACGGGCGGCGGGGTCGACGCCGAGGAGTCGGCCCGCACCTTCGCCCGGCTGTGGGTGGCCGACGAGCACTGGGCGGCCGTCGAGCGGGCCACGAAGCGCACCCGCTGAGCCGCCCGCGGGCCGCGCTGTCAGCGTGGCCCGCGCTGACAGTGAACAGTGAGACAACCGCGGGCGGCCGGTCACCCGGCCGCCCGCGACGACGTCTCCGGCTCAGGTGACCGCGCCGGCGCCCTTGAGCTCGATGATGCGGTCCCACTCCAGACCCAGCTCCATGAGGATCTCCTCGGTCTGGGCGGCGAACTCGGGGGCGGGCCCCAGCTCGGGGGCGGCCACGTCGAACTGCACCGGGCTGGAGACGAGCTCGATGTCCCCGGCCCGCAGCAGGTACTCGTTCGCCCGGATCTGGGCGTCGCCACCGACCTGCAGCGAGTCCTGGACCGGGGCCCACGGCCCGGACAGCGTGGCCAGCCGCTCGGTCCACTCCGCCAGGGTGCGGGCGGCGAACGCCTCCTTCAGCAGCTTCACCGCCTCCTCGGCGTTGGCCGCGATCAGCTCCGCGGAGGCGAACCGCGGGTCGTCGATCAGGTCCGGCCGGTCGATGTGACGGCAGACGTCCGGCCAGTACCGGCCGGCCTGCAGCATGACCAGTGAGAGGAACCGGCCGTCGGAGGTCCGGTACAGCGACGACAGCGGGTTGGGTGAGGCGAGCGAGCCGGGCTCGGGGGCCACCAGCGGCTCGTCGAGCAGGAGCGACAGGGCGATCGACTGCCCCATCGCCCACAGCCCGCTGCCCAGCAGCGAGACGTCGACGACGGACGGCTCGCCGGTGCGCTCCCGCTGGAACAGCGCCGCCGCGATCCCGCCGGCGAGGTTCGTGCCCGAGATCGTGTCGCCGTAGGCCGGCCCCGGCGGCGGGGTCATGCCGTCTCGGCTACGCGGGGTGATGCTGGCCGCGCAGGAGGCGCGCGCCCAGAAGGCGGTCATGTCGAAGCCGCCCTTCTCCGACTCCACACCGCGCGGGCCGAGCGCGCTGCCCCGGGCATAAATGATCTTCGGGTTGAGCGCGCGGACGTCCTCGACGTCGATGCCGAGGCTGCGGCGCGAGCGGGGCAGGAAGCTGGTCAGGAACACGTCCGCGCGCCGGATCAGCTCCTCGAGGACCGCCTTGCCCTCCGGCTTCGACATGTCGAGGCCGAGGCTGCGCTTGCCCCGGTTCGCGTGCTCGATGTTCGGGTTCGGGCCGTCGCCGACCTTGAGGTTGCCGGTCTGCTTCAGGCCGCGCTGCGGGTCGCCGGTGACGGCGTGCTCGACCTTGATGACCTCGGCGCCCCAGTCCGCGAGCACCCCGCCGGCGGACGGCACGAAGCCGTACATCGCGACCTCGAGAACCCGGATCCCCTCGAGCGGCCTCATGCGGCCGCCCGCGCGATCGTCCTGTGCTTCATGTGCTCCTCCAGCCCACGGCGCCGACTCCCGGGCGCCCCCGTCGGAGCCGGCGCGCGAAACACCCGCGCGTCCCACGCGGTGGCGCCGGCCGGGTCGACGTCGCCGGGTGGTGTGGGCGCGGACCGCCGCCACCTCCCGATGCCCGGAAAGGATAACTGAAAGTTATATTCTCGAGACAAGCGAATCAACCGTCCGGCCGGCGAGAACGGGACAGCCCGGCGCCGCGGGGACCCACGGCGCCGGGCTGTCCTCCGGCTCAGCCGAGCCCGGTGGCGAAGATCTGCGGGAGGTCGACCGAGGTGCGGATGCCCGGCGCGGCCGCGACGACGACGGGCACGGCGTTCACGGCGCGGTTGGCGGTGTACGCGGGCGCGACCGCCGCCATCCGCTCGATCGGGATCGGGAAGCGCAGGTCGACGTCGAGGGGGGCGTCGCCCTCGACCGCGATGTGCCAGCCGGTGGCGCGGATGTCCCAGTCCTGCTCGATGTCGGCGGTGCAGTACCAGGTCGCCCGGAAGCTCATGACCTCGCGGCCGCCGCGCAGGCCCGACACGGTCAGCCGCTGGGCGACCACCGTGCCCGCCTCCAGCGTGCCGGCGGCGATGTGCAGCGGCTTCGTCGAGGTCCCCACGTCACCGGAGGCCTCCAGCCCGTCGAGCGGCATCCCGAGCGTCTCGGCGATGAGGTTCAGCGAGGGACCGAAGCTGGTCTTGCCATGGGAGAGGCGACCCTCGTCGAAGTCGCCCGGTGCCTGGCCGAAGCCCATCACGTCGAACAGCAGGCCCGGTGAGTCCCGCCGGGACAGGTCGGCGAACTCCGCGATGGCCAGCCGGTCGAGCCGGCGCTGGATGGAGGACAGCACCAGCGGAATCGCCTCCGAGATGAACCCGGGGCTGCTGCCGGTGCTGTGGATCGAGCTGCCGCCCTGCTCGCAGGCCGCCTCGACCCGCTTGCGCACCTCGGGGTCGATGTCCTCGAGCCGATGGAACTCGCCGCGGGTCGTGACGATGTTCGCGCCCGAGGCGAGGATCCGGCTGACCTCGTCGACGTCGAAGTACCTGGGCATGTAGAGGACACAGTCGGCGCCGAGCGCCAGGATCTCGTCAGCGTCGGCGGTCGCGAGCACACCGGTCGCGCCCACACCGCTCAGGTCACCCGCGTCACGGCCCGACTTCTCGGCCGAGTGCACGAAGACGCCGGCCAGCTCGAGGTCGGGATGCTCGATGACGGCGCGTAACGCGTACGTACCGATGTTGCCGGTCGCCCACTGCACGACCCGGTGCTTCCCCATGATTGTCATCCCCTCCAGGACGCCGGAACACGCGCGGCATCGGGATGACGGCGGGCCCGGCAGGCCGTCGACGACGGCGCCGGCGGTGTCGGGTGACGGCGGCGTCGTGTGACAGCAGTGTCGATGTGACAGCAGAGATCGGTGTGGCAGACACTTTTTGACGAGAACCGGCCAGCGCACGCCGGCCACGACGGCCAGTGCCGACAGGGGCCGGCGCGGGGCCTACGAGGCGGAGCCGACGAGCAGGGGTACGAGAGGACGACCAGGCCGGGACGCCCGCACCGTCGGTCGGCCCGACGCGGAGCGCGGCCTGTGCTCTGCACCACAGCGTAAGCTCGGCCTGACGCGACCGTCAATATTGTCGCGACTACGGGCGAATTGTCGTGAGCCCTGATCATCGGGCCCCCGATCCGCCGTGGCCGCCGCTCGAAACGCCTCGGCGGTCGCCATCCCCAAGACTCGTACAGGAGGATTCGTGCTGCTCAACGGAAGGTCGGTTCTGGTCACCGGCGGCGCGTCGGGCCTGGGCCTGGGTACCGCGCGGGTCCTGCTGGAGCGCGGGGCGGCGGTCACCGTCGTGGACCTGCCGTCGTCGCCGGGCAAGGACGTCGCCGCCGAGCTCGGCGTGCGCTTCGTCGCCGCGGACATCACCGACACCGAGCAGTTCGAGGCCGCGCTGGACGAGGCCGAGTCCGCCGGCCCGCTGCGCGCCGTCGTGCACTGTGCCGGCCGGGGCGGTGACCGCAACCGCATCCTCGACAAGCAGGGCAACGCCGGCCCGCTCGACAGCTACGCCGACGTCATCCGGATCAACCTGGTGGGTACCTACAACGTCGTGCGGCTGGCCGCGCAGCGGATGGCGAAGAACGAGGAGCTGCTCGACGGCGACCGCGGCGCGATCGTGCTGACCGCCTCCGTCGCGGCCTTCGAGGGCCAGATCGGGCAGACCGCCTACGCCAGCGCGAAGGCCGGGGTGCGCGGGATGACGATCGTCGCGGCCCGCGACCTGGCGAGCTGGGCGATCCGGGTGAACACCATCGCCCCGGGCGTGTTCGAGACCCCGATGCTGGGCCGGCTGCGCGACGACATCCGCGACGGCCTGGCCGCCGGGGTGCCGCACCCGAAGCGGCTGGGCACGCCGGCCGACTTCGGCCGCCTGGCCACCGACCTGCTGGAGAACTCCTACCTCAACGGCGAGGTCATCCGGCTCGACGGCGCCCTGCGGATGGCGCCCCGCTGACACCGCGCCGCGGGGCCGGCGGCGACGCCGGCACCGGCACCGGCGTGACCGGCACTCGCACCGGCTGACAAGCCGATCACCAGCTATCGAGAGAGCTCCTGGCCTCTGCGACGGCGGCATGAGAGTGTCGTCACAGGCGTTGCGGGGTGTTTGCGCGGCTCCGTCGAGCATGTCGGCGGGCCGCGGCCGGCGGTGTCCGGCGGCAGCCGCCCCGGGGGGCCGATCCCGGGGGCGCCTGACACGGGCGCCCGGATGCCACTGGACCGACTCGAGTAGAAGCTGGTATCGACGTCAATGTTAAATACTTGTCGGCCGGCAGGAACGCCGACCGCTTCCTGGGCGGGAGGGGTTTCATGACTGCGGTGATGCAGGGTGTGCGGGTGCTCGAGGTCGCTGAGCACACGTTTGTTCCGGCTGCGTCGGCGTTGCTGTCCGACTGGGGCGCGGACGTCATCAAGATCGAGCACGTCGAGCGCGGGGACGCGATGCGCGCGTTGGCGTCCTCGGGTATCGCGGTTGTTCCCAAGGACGTGCACGTGCTGCTGGAGCACTCCAACCGCGGCAAGCGCAGCCTTGGTCTCGACCTGACCTCGGAGGCCGGCCGGGAGATCCTCTACCGGCTCGCGGGTACCTGTGACGTGTTCCTGACGAACAAGCTGCCCAGCGTCCGTACCAAGTTGCACATCGACGTCGAGGACATCCGCGCGCACAACCCGAACATCATCTACGTGCGGGGAACGGGTCAGGGTGAACGGGGCCCGGAGGCCGACCGCGGTTCCTACGACTCGCTGGCGTTCTGGGCCCGCGCCGGGGTCGCGGTCGGGGTCATGCGCCCGGAGTACGGCCATGTTCCGGTGCCGCCCGCGCCCGGGTTCGGGGACTCGATCGGGGCGATGACGATCGCCGGTGGGATCATGGGGGCGTTGTTCCACCGGGAGCGCACCGGTGAGGCCACCGAGGTCGACGTGTCGTTGATGGCGACCGGGATGTGGGCGATGGGTCAGGCTCTCGCGCTGTCGTTGCTGCTCGATGTTCCGTGGAACCCGCCGCCCGCCGACGCGCCGCGTTCCAACCCGCTGACCGGGAACTACCTGACCAAGGACGGCCAGTGGCTGGCGCTGTGCTGCCTGCAGGCCGGGAAGTACTGGGCGCCGATGTGTGAGGCCCTCGGGCGTCCCGAGCTGGCCGTCGATCCGCGTTTCGCCGACCACGCGTCGTTGATGGCGAACAGCGGGGCGGCGATCGCCATCCTCGAGAGGACCTTCGCGGAGCGTCCGGTGGCCGAGTGGCGGGAGCGGCTGGCGGGTTTCGTCGGCCAGTGGACGGTGGTGCAGAGCACGCTGGAGGCCGCCGCGGATCCGCAGGCCGTCGCGAACGGGTATGTCCAGGACGTCACCACCGCCGCGGGGATCCCGTTCCGGATGGCCGCGGCCCCGGTGCAGTACGGCGGGGCGCCGGCGCCGGCGGGGCGGGCGCCGTTGTTCAACGAGCACGGTGACGAGATCCTCGCCGAGCTCGGTCTCGACACCGACGCCGTCCTCGATCTGAAGATCCGCGGCGTGGTCGCATGACAGTCCTCTCACCGACGAGCCAGGAGACAACGACATGAGCCTGTTCGACGCGTTCCGTTTCGATGGGAAGCGGGTCCTCGTGGTCGGCGGGGCCACCGGTATGGGTGCCGCCGCCGCCGAGCTCGCGCAGAGCGCCGGCGCCGAGGTCATCGTCGCCGACTACGCCGAGGTCAGCCTGGCCGGCGCGAAGGCGATCCACGTCAACCTCGCCGACGCCGCCTCGATCGACGCGGCTGTCGAGCAGCTCGGTGGGCCGGTGCACGCGCTGCTCTCGGCCGCGGGTGTCGCCGACGGCACCCCGGGCATCGAACGGATCAACTTCATCGGCCACCGCTACCTCATCGACAAGCTGATCGCCGGTGGGTTGCTGCCCCGCGGTTCCGCGATCGGCTTCATCTCCTCCGCCGCCGGCCTCGGCTGGGAGTCGGATCTGCCGCTGCTCAAGGAATACCTGGCCGTCACCGACTTCGACGAGGCGACGAAGTGGGCGGTGGAGCACGACAAGGCCACCTACATGTGGAGCAAGCAGGCGGTCTGCGCCTACGTCGCCACCCAGGCGATGCCCCTGCTCAAGCAGGGCATCCGCATCAACGCGATCTGCCCCGGCCCCACCGACACCCCCCTCGCCC